>JALZFG010000240.1 GCA_030861645.1 Actinomycetota bacterium | reverse complement strand
CCGCCGTTTCCAGCGGGTTCGCGGAGGCTGCGGGGCTAGGATTCGAACCTAGACTACCTGATCCAGAGTCAGGCGTCCTACCGTTAGACGACCCCGCACCGGGTCGGCCGCTCGATTGTAGCGGCGTTAGGTCTCGAGCCTATAGCTCGGCACCAGGCGCTTCTCGGCTTCCGTGTCGATCTGCGCGACGACCTCGACGTACGGCTCCAGGCCCGAGCCGCGCAGCTTCGCCTTCAAGAGCCCGTCCACCTGGTAGATCCCCGACGAGTTGTTCATGTGGATCTCGATGAGAATCGGCGTCTCGGCGCCGTCCCTGATTACGACCTCCTCGATCGCCGCGGCCGAGAGCGAGTCGATCGTGACGCGACCGTGCTCGAACGGGATTCGCGAGCGCCCCTTCGCCATGTCGAGCGCGTCGGCGACCCGAACCACGCCTGCCTCGAGCGTCAGGGGCCTGCCGGTGTCGCGGTGGCTCGTAATCGCCTGGAGAACCTCCGCGGCGACGACGGTCAGTTCCGGCTCGTCGTAGATGCCCGCGAGGAGCTCGCGCAGCTTCGGCTCGGCGAGCAACAGGCTGAAGTCCTCGTGCCCTTCTCGGTGCACGGCCATGCCCACGCAGTGCAGCAGGCCCGCGAGGCAGACGACGACCTCGGCATCCTCTCGCTCGAGGCCATAGTCGGTCACCATCGCGGGCTCGACGGCGTGCTTGGTCAGCTGGCGGAGCAGCTTGAGTGCGATGTTCGTGACGATCTGGATGTGGACCCACGAATGGTCGTTGATCTCCATCCGCGCGACCGCGTTCACGTTGGCGACGTGCCACCACCCCTTCAGCTGCGGGTCGGCATTGACGCGCTCGAGCAGCGTCCGCAGCTTCCGGTTCCCGCGCGCGGGCACGTTGATCCGCATCCGCGCGACCGCTTCCGCCGGCGTCAACCGCGCTTCGCGCTCTGCCTCGACCGAGACCGGCTGCTCGATCCGCTCCTCGGTCGTCCTGTCGAGCGCCACCGCTACAGCGGCGCCGGCGCGGGCTCGACGCCGACCTCCGCGCGCGCGAGGCGGTAGTACATCAACGTCCACGCGATCGCGACGTACGGGACGAGCAGGCTGTTCGTCACGACGCTCGAGACGTAGCCGCGCACGTCGACCGGCAGCCAGACGAAGAAGATGCCGATCACGATCGAGGCGGCGATGGCGACGAGGAACGTCAGGATGATGACGCCGAAGACGTTCCACCCGTTGCCGCGGACGAGCTCGCGGCTGCGGCCGAAGGCGTCCATGACGGCGGACCCCTCGAGGACGATGATCGGGATGATGAGGCTCCACCAGGTCAGCAGGATCAGGCCCGGGATGACCAGGAGCAGGAAGCCGATCAGGATGCCGAGCCCCGCGAGCAGACCGGCGCCGAGGAGCCGGAGCACGTGCGGCTGCGCCCTTCGGAACGTCTCGCCGATCGTGAGGTCGGCTCGCCCGTCACGGACGTCCGCGATCGCCTCGACGAGCGCTCCCTGCAGCCAGAAGATCCCGACGAGGCTGACGAACGCGCTCGCGACTGCGCCGACCTCGTCGAAGACGAGCTGGAGCACGAGCGTGATCAGGGAGAGGACGAGGAAGTACGCGGCGGCGAGCGGGATGAAGTGCTGCCAGTGGGCCTTGTACAGGCCCCATGCTTCGCGCAGGACGTCTCCGGGGCTCACACGCGCACTCTACAAGCCGCTTTGCGGGGTCGACCCGCGCGCGGGTGCGATCAGGCGACCTCGGCCGCCCAGTCGCCGTAGAGCGACGTGTACAGGCCCTGCCGCGCGAGCAGCTCGTCGTGCGAGCCCTGCTCGACCACGCGCCCGTGCTCGAGCACGACGATCACGTCGGCGGTTCGGATCGTGGAGAGCCGGTGCGCGATCACGAACGCCGTTCGACCCGCGAGCAGCGTGCGCAGCGCACGCTCGATCTTCCGCTCGGTTCCGATGTCGACGGACGATGTCGCCTCATCGAGGACGAGGATGCGAGGGTCGGCGAGGAGCGCGCGAGCGAAGGCGACGAGCTGCCGTTGCCCGAGCGAGAGCCGGCTGCCGCGCTCCTGGAGCTCCGTCTCGTATCCGTCCTCGAGCCGCATGATGAACTCGTGCGCCCCGACTGCCTGTGCGGCGGCGACGATCTCCGCGGGGCGGGCGTCGGGTGAGCCGAAGGCGATGTTGTCGCGCACCGTGCCCGCAAACAGGAAACCCTCCTGAGGCACGATGCCCAGCTGGCTCCGGAGCGAGGCCTGCGTGACGTCTCGAAGGTCGGTGCCGTCGATCGTGATCCTGCCCTCGCGCGGGTCGTAGAAGCGGGCGAGCAGCTTGGCGATGGTCGACTTCCCGGCGCCCGTATGACCGACGAGGGCGACCGTCGTGCCGGCGGGAACGTCGAGGTCGATCCCGTGGAGGACGTCCGGTCCGTCGCCGTAGCCGAAGCGAACGCCCTCGAAGCGGACGTGGCCCTCGACGAGGCCCAGGTCGCGCGCGCCGGGGCGGTCGACGACCTCGGGCTCCTCGTCGAGGACGTCCATGATCTTGTCCAGCGCGGCGATCGCCGAGAGGAAGGTGTTGTACAGCTGCGAGAGCTGCTGGACGGGATCGAAGAAGTTCGAGAGGTAGAGCAGGAAGGCGAAGAGCGTCCCGACGCTCACCTCGTCCCCGAAGACCAGCAACCCGCCGTAACCGAGCACGATCGCGGTCGCCGCCGCCGATAGGAAGTCGACGAACGGGAAGTAGAGCCCGTTGAGCACGACGGTTCGCTGATTCGCCTCGCGATAGCGCGCGTTGATCTCGCGAAAGCGCCGACGGCTCGAGCGCTCGCGCGTGAACGCTTGGAGCACGCGCATCCCAGCGATGTCCTCGGCGAGCGCGGCGGTGACGATCCCGAGCCGCTCGCGCACGGCGCTGTAGGCATCGTTCGAGCGGCTGCGGAAGAGGCTCGTAGCGACGGCCATCGCGGGCATCACGGCGAGCGTCGCGAGCGCGAGTCTCCAGTCGAGGAAGAAGAGGATGACGACCGCTCCCCCAAGCGTGAGCGTGCTCTGGACGAGCGTCGAGAGCCCGTCCGTGACCAGCTGGTCGAGCGCCTCGACGTCGTTCGTCAGCCGGCTGATCACGACGCCCGCGCGGTTGCGCTCGTAGAAGCCGAGCGAGAGGCGTTGGAGGTGGCGAAAGAGCCGGTTGCGGAGGTCGGCGAGGATGCGCTCGCCGGTCCACCCCGTGAAGTACGTCTGCGCCGAGCCCGACGCCCAGTTGGCGACGCCGGCGAGGACGAAGGCCGCGACGATCAGCGTGAGCAGGTGGAGGTTGGCGCCGCGGATGCCCCTGTCGATGGCGAGCTTCGCGAGGTAAGGAGGAGCGAGCGCCGTTCCCGTCGCGGCCAGGAGCGAGGCGACGGCGAGCGTCGTGCGGAGCTTGTAGGGGCGCGAAAGGCTCGCGAGCGTGCGAACGCGCCGCGCCGTCCGCCGCCACGACCAGTCGCGGACCTCGCCGCCGCGCTCGACGGTGAGGTGCCCGCCGGGCTGCCAGACCCTCACGCGGATCTCCTCCTCGCGTTTCGTGGGCGCGCGCAGAGGTTCCCGCGCGCGCCAACCATTTCCCCCCAGGGGCGCTCGCGCGCCCTACCCCCCGCTGCGAACGTAACGGGAAAACCTGCACGCGTGGGTGCCGGATGTGTGTCGGAACACCGACCACCAGCGACGCCGGTCACGCCCGCGCCTCCACCCGGCCGGCGAACTCGCGCTCGAGGAGGCCGTGCTCGTAGATCTCGCGATACACGCGGCTCGTCGCGAGCAGCTCGTCGTGGCGACCGCGGGCGACGATCCGCCCGGCGTCGAGGACGACGAGCTCGTCGGCGAGCGCGATCGTCGACAGCCGGTGCGCGATGATGATCGTCGTCCGCCCCCTCATCGCCTGCCGGAGGCCGCGGCGGATGCGCGCCTCGGTCGTTGCATCGACGGAGGCGGTCGCGTCGTCGAGGATGAGAATGCGCGGGTCGACGACGAGGGCGCGCGCGATCGCGATCCGCTGGCGCTGCCCGCCGGAGAGGGTGATGCCGCGCTCGCCGATGACGGTGTCGTAGCCGTCGGGCAGGCGCTCGATGAACTCGTGCGCCTGCGCCATCCACGCCGCGCGCTCGATCTCGGCGTCGCTCGCGCCCGGAGCGCCGAATGCGATGTTCTCGCGAACGGCGGCGGAGAACAGGAATGGATCCTGGGAGACCACACCGATCGCGCGCCGGAGCGAGGTCAGCTTGACGTCACGGACGTCGACGCCATCCACGGTCACGCGGCCCGCGGTGACGTCGTAGAAGCGCGGGACGAGCGCCGCGAGCGTCGTCTTGCCGGCGCCCGTGTGGCCGATCAACGCCACGGTCCGCCCGGGCTCCAGCTCGAGGTCGATGCCGTCGAGGACACGACGTCCCGTCCCGTACGCGAACGCGACGTCCTCGAAGCGGACTCTGCCCTCGCCGGCCGGGAGCTCGACGGCGTCCGGCCGCTCGCGCACCTCCTCCGGCTCGTCCATCACGTCGAAGATGCGCTCGCCTGACGCCGTCGCGCGCTGGGCCTGCCCGATCCACATTCCGAGCATCCGCAGCGGCATCACGAGCATGACGAGGAGCACGTTGAAGGCGAAGAACTCGCTGAAGTCGAGCTCTCCGTCGACGACCATCCTGCCGCCGAGCAGCAGCACCGCCGCCTGGGCGAGCAAGGGCAGGAACGCGAGCAGCGGGACGTACAGGGCGCGCTGTCGGTTCGCGTCGACGGAGCGCTCGAAAACGCGCTCCGACCGGCGCTCGAACTTCGCCTGCTCATCGCGCTCGCGCGCGAACGACTTGACAACGTGGACACCGACGATGTTCTCCTCCGCGACCGTCGTCGTGTCGGCGAGCTTCTGCTGGACGTCCCGCAGCACGGGGTGCGAGACGCTGCTGTAGCGGTAGGCGAGTACCGCGAGCACCGGCGTGATCGCGGCCGCGACGAGCGCGAGCCGCCAGTTCACGAAGAACATCACCGCGCTGACGCCCACGACGGTGAGGACGTGCTGGAAGAAGAAGATGAGGCCGTAGCCGAGGAAGAACCGCACGGACTGCAGGTCCACGGTCGCGCGGGACATCAGCTGCCCCGTCTGGTGCCGGTCGTAGAAGCCGAACGAGAGGCGGAGAAGCTTGTTGTAGAGCGCGTTTCGCATGTCGAACTCGACACCGAGCGCCTGGCGTCCCGAGATCAGCCGCCGTCCTGCCATGCACAGCGCGCGCGCCGCGCCCACCAAGACGACCGC
>JALZFG010000407.1 GCA_030861645.1 Actinomycetota bacterium | reverse complement strand
CTCTCGACGCGGCCGCGGCACACCGCGAGCGGGTTCGCGCCTGCGAAGGGAGCGTTGAGCCCGTCCGCAATCGACGTCGGCTCGACCGGAACCGGGAGGCCGGCAGCGAGCGCGGCGTGGAGGGCGGGCGCGCGCTCCGGCTCGACCGCGACGACTCGCACGTTTTCCAGCGCGGCGACGATCCCGGCGATGAGTCCTCCCCCGCCAACCGGGACGACCACCACCGAGACCTCGGGTACGTCCTCGGCGCCCTCCAAGCCGACGGTTCCCTGACCCGCGATCGTCCGCGGGTCGTCGAACGGGTGCACGAAGATCCTCCCCGACGTCGTCCTGAGCTCCTCGAGGCGCTCGAACGCCCCGCCCGGATCGTCGGCCGTCAGATCGACGTCTGCGCCGTACGCGAGCGTCGCCTCGATCTTCTGCTCGCTCGCACCGGTCCACATCACGACGAGGCAGTCGAGCCGCTCGAGCGCGGCGCAGTACGCGAGCGCCTGCGCGTGGTTTCCCGCCGAGATGCCGATGATCCCCGGGGCGCGCTCCTCGGGTGTGAGCGAACCGAGGACGTTGAGCACGCCGCGGGGTTTGAACGAGCCCGTGCGCTGAAACAGCTCCGCCTTCAGATAGACGGGCGCTCCGACGCGATCTTCGAGCGCGCGCGACGTGAGGGTCGGCGTCCGGTGTAGCCGGTCGCCGATTCGCCCGCGCGCGCTGAGGACGTGGTTGCGCGTGACAGGCGCTAACGGTGTTACGCCGGATCCCACGCGAGCAGTGTCACCCGCATCCCAAGCCGTCGCGGCCCGGGGAGCGCGACCACGCCCTCCCGCAGAGGGGAGGGACGGGAGACGAGCGTTACCCGGCACCGGCCGTCACGGGCGCGGACCGGGATCCTGAGCGCTCGCGCTTCGCCCGAAGCGATCCGGATGCTCGCGTGGCCGTCGCCCGTCGCGGTCACGGTCTGGCCGGCGGGAAACACCGTGGGCTCGCTCTCGATCCCGAGGGTCAGCATCCCACCGCGGCAGCCGAGGCGCGTGTACGTCGCCCGCGGCCGGAACCAGAGCTCGTTCGGATAACGGCCAGTAACGACCGCCGCGATCCTGACGGGCCCGTCAACCCGGTAGAGCGTGAACTCTCCGCTGGCCGCTCTCGCCACCGGTCGCCCGGCCAGCAGGACGGAGCGGTCGGCGAGCGCGAATGGGCCGAAGACGCGGCGCCCGAGGTGATCGCGCAGGAGCCCGCTCGCCCCGACGGCGGCCCTCTCCTCGGGGAGTCTCCCCGGCAGCGCGGCCGCGAGGTCGTAGACGCGGCCGGCGCTGCGGTTGAAGAACTCGGTGTCCCAGACGCCGAGCGCCCGCGTCCGGTTCGACCAGACGACGGCGGCCGCTTGGTCGCGTCCGATCGCCCGGTCGAGCCAGTCGGGGTCGCCGCGTCCGGCGACGGCGGCGAGCGCCGCCGACCCTTGGCCGCGGAACTGGTTCTCGACCGCCACGAGGACGAGGACGAAGTAGGCGACGAGCGCGATCGGAACGAGGGCGGCGAGGCGAACCGGCACGCGGAGAAAGAGCGCGACCGCGGCGAGCGCAGCCACGAGAACGACGACTCGAACCTGGCCGGCGCTCAGCAGGCCCTCCCGCAACCGCAACCACGGCACGAGGACGAGCGTGTCCGAGCTGACGTTGGGGTTGAGCAGCGACCCGTACGGCAGGACGCCGGGCAGCCCGGCAGCGACGAGGGCTGACGCCGAAGCGACGAGGCGCGGGCGCGGCAGGCCGCGCTGGATCCAGAGCAGAAGCGCAACCACGAGCAGCGGCGCGACGTAGAACATGCTGCGCTCGGCGACCCGGTGCACCCACGGCAGGGAGGCGGCGAACGCGCCGACCTCGATGATGAACGCGGTTGAGACGGAAACGGCGGCGGCCAAGAACGCCTGCTCTCGCGCCCGGAGGCGCTCCGGCCGCCCGAGCAGGAGGAGCAGCGCGGCGAAGGGAAGAATCCCGACGTAGAGGTCGAGCGCCGCCACGTGGTAGACGATCCACTTCGCGACCTCCCCCGGCGGATACTCGAGGTCGCTGACGAAGCTGTAGGCGCCGAGGACGTCGGTCACGGCCCTGCCGCGAGCCAGCTGGACCGAGGCGACGACGAAGGTCGCCGCCGCAATCGCCGCGTAGAGCGGCGCGTACGCGAGCACCTCTCGGAAACGACGGCGAAAGAGCGCGAGCAGCACCGGCGCGGCGACGACGCCTGGGAGCAGCGCGAGCGCCTGCGCCCTCGTCATGAACGCCAGCGCGCACAGCGCGAGCAGGGCGAGCGCGCGCGGGAGCGTCGGACGCTCGAGCGTGAGCACGAGCGCCAGGACCGCCGCGACCACGAGCGGGTACGCGGCGTTCTCCGTCATCAGCGTCCCGGTGTATGCCATTGATGGCACTGCGACCGCGAGCAGCGCGGCGACCAGGGACAGCGCCGGCGTGAGCACGCGCCGGGCAAGGACGTACGTCGGCAGCGCCGCCAGCGACATGACGACGGCGTTGATCGCCTTCGCCGCCGTGTAGACG
>JALZFG010000230.1 GCA_030861645.1 Actinomycetota bacterium | reverse complement strand
GCTCCGAGCAGCGCGCCGAATCCGCTCGTGGAACTCGACGTCGTGTTCGATGAAGGCGTCGGGATCGTCGAGCTTCGTCCGGCCCAGCTTCACGAACGCATCCAGGCGGGCGAGCTCGAGGTCGCTCGCGCGCTCGGCCGCGAGGGCGGCGACTCCGGCCTCGAGCACTCGCCGTGCCTCGAAAAGGCTTTCGAGCGCGGAGTCGTTGACCTGAAGGACAAAGTCGATTGGCTCCGACAGGAGATCCGGCTCTAGCGAGCTGACGAAAGTTCCGTCGCCGTGACGACTCTCGAGGATGTTGAGGGCGATCAGCGCCCGAATCGCTTCCCGCAAGGACGGCCGGCTCACTCCGAGTTGGACAGCGAGCTCGCGCTCCGGTGGCAGCCGCTGACCTGCCTGGAGGTCGCCGCGCACGATCATCTGCTTGATCGTGTCGATCGCCGCGCCTGCGACCGCGTTGCGAGGTATCGCACGAAACTGGCTCATTCTAGGTCGGTGGTTTGACCACTTTCGCAGCCTAGGATAGGTTCCGGTCGCCTGCAAGTGGACTAGCGGGACTGGGGAAGCGCTTGGAGAACGAGACTCAACGGCTGGCCGGCGCGCTCCACCGCGCCAGTGCATTCGTCGCGCTCCTTTCGAGTGCAGAGGACGTCTGCTACGCGACGGGGTTCGAGGTCCCGCCGCCGATCGACGCGGGTGCTGCGTTCGCTTGGGGCCCGGCCGTCGCCCTCGTGTCCGCCGAGGGGGAGACGAAGCTCCTCGTTCCGAACGCATACGCCGCACGCGCCGAGGAGATGAGCCGAGCAGACGAAACCGTCCTCGTCGCGACCTTCGGCCACTTCGCGGAGGTAGACGGGCGAGCGGAGTTCCTCGCTTCGATACGCGCCGCTCTCCTTGACCTCGGGGTCGATCGCTCGACGGCGCTGGCAGTTGACGCGGCGACGTTGCCCGCCGCCGTCGCCGAGTTCCTCGATTCCGAGCTCGGCTCACCGCTCATCGATCTTGCGCCGATCATCCGCGCGGCGCGGCTGATCAAGACGCCGCGGGAAATCGAACTCCTACGCGCCGCGGTTGCGGCGGCCGATGCAGGTCAGGCCGCGCTGCTCGACCTCGCGCGCCCCGGGTCGAACGAGCTGGAAGTGCTGGGCCAGGTCCTGACGCTCGTCGACCGGCGAGCAGGCCAGCCGGTTCCCTGGACCGGCGAGCTCGTGAGCGGGCCACGCACGGCGATCCTTCGCTACCCCGGCGGGCCGATCGACCGCGAGATGAAGGCGGGCGACACGCTCATCTTCGACCTCAGCGTGCGTTTCAAAGGCTACTGGGCTGATTGCTGCAACACGCTTGCGGTCGACGGTACGGCGAGCGAGGAACAGCTGCGCTACTTCAGAGCGGCGCGCAACGCATTCGAGGCGGCCGTGGAGCAGCTGCGGCCGGGCAGGCGCGCGAGTGAGGTGCACGCGGCGGCACAGCGCGAGCTCGACCGGCACGGCCTCCAGCCCGCCCATTACACAGGCCACCAGCTCGGGACGACCGTCAACGAGGATCCGCGTCTTGTTCCGTACGAGCAGATGACGCTGGCGCCCGGAATGGTTTTCGCCGTCGAGCCAGGGGCGTACGCCGGCCCGGACGGCAGCACCGGGGCTCGGACGGAGAAGGTCGTTCTCGTAACTGAGGACGACCCCGAGATCCTCTCGACCTTTCCGTGGGGCATGGAGGGCTAACGTGGCCGACCTCCAGGCGGTCACGGTCACGAAGCGGTTCGGAGGCGTCGTTGCACTCGACAGCGTCGATTTCGCCGCGGACGCTGGGGAAGTGCACGCGCTGATCGGCGAGAACGGCGCGGGCAAGAGCACCTTCATCAAGATCCTCACGGGGGCGCTACACCCTGACGAGGGTGAGATCCATCTCTTCGGCCAGCGGTTCGAGGTCCGCACCCCTCGGCAAGCTGCCCGCGCCGGCGTCGCCGCCGTCTTCCAGGAGCTCTCACTCGTCCCCGACCTCAGCGTCTCCGAGAACATCTGGTTTCGGCGGGAGCGACTGACACCGGTCGGAACGATCTCGCGGCGTGCGCTGCGGCGCCGCACGCGCGAGCTGCTCGCGCGCCTCGATTTCCCGCCAATCGATCCCGAGCGAGAGGTGCGTGGGCTCTCGGTCGCGGAGCGACAGCTCGTCGAGGTAGCGAAGGCAGTGGCTTCGGGCCCGCGCGTCCTCATCCTCGATGAGGCGACATCGGCGCTCTCCCCGCGCGAGGTCGGGTGGCTGCTAAGGCTCGCACGTCGCCTCGCTGAGCAACGGATGCTGGTCATCTACATCTCACACCGCCTCGCCGAGGTGAAGGAGGTTGCGGATCGCATCACCGTATTCCGAAACGGCAGGAGCGTCGGCACCCGCGAGGCGAAAGAGGCGACCGAGGACGAAGTCGTCTCGATGATGCTCGGGCGGCGTCTCGAGCGCCTGTATCCCGACAAGCACGCGACCGTAAGCAACCGCGTCGCGCTCAGCGCGCGCGGGCTCGAGCTCGGTCACCGCCTGAGCGGGATCGACCTGGACCTCCACGAAGGCGAGATCCTCGGCATCGGCGGCCTCCAGGGTCAGGGCCAGCTCGAGCTCTTCCTTTCGCTCTTCGGCGTGCTTCACCCGCGCGGTCGGATCGAGCTCGGGGGCAAATCCGTCCGGATTTCGAGCCCGCGCCACGCGCTGCGGGCGGGGATTGGACTCGCGCTCGTTCCCGAGGACCGCCAGAACCAAGGACTCCTGCTGCCGAAGAGCGTCCGCGAGAACGTGACGCTCGCGGTGGCGCGCCGGTTCTCCCGCTTCGGGCTCCTCGACCTCGCTGCCGAACGCGATCTCGTCGCTGAGGCCGTGCGCTCGCTCAACATAGTTCTCGCAACGCCCGAGCAACCCGCGGCGAGCCTCTCCGGCGGCAACCAACAGAAGCTCGTGATTGCCAAGCTGCTCTTGACGAACGCGCGTGTGCTGCTCCTCTACGACCTCACCCGCGGCGTCGACGTCGGAACGAAGGGCGAGATTTTCCAGCTGATGCGGAAGCTCGCAGGGGAGGGCTACGCGCTCCTCTTCTTCTCGACCGACATTCAGGAGTTGGTTCACCTCGCCGACCGCGTCGCCGTTCTCAGCGACGGTCATGTCACGGCGCTTCTCGAGGGTGACGCGATCAACGAGGAGCAGATCATTCGCGCGTCGATCGCACATGTCGTGCCGAGAAAGACCGTCGCGGAGGCGGCGTG
>JALZFG010000216.1 GCA_030861645.1 Actinomycetota bacterium | reverse complement strand
CTCCACGCGCTCGCGCTCGTCGGTCGATACTCCCTGTGCGAGGAAACTGGGATCGACGCCGAGGCGACGTGCGAGCCACTCTATTGTCTCCTTCGTCGGGCGCGTCTTGCCGCGCTCAATCTGACTGACGTACTCCTTCGAGAACCGCTGGTCGGCGAGTTGGGTCTGACTCAGCCCAGCGGCGATGCGCAGCCGCCGCACCCGCTCGCCGAGCCCCGTCACGCCGCTATCAGGACGCCGCAGGCCGCGGCGCCCGGTCTGGACGGGTAGGAGCCGTTCGGACATGCCGCTTGCCGAGTCTTCCAAGACGTGCCTCCTTCGACCAGGTTCCGTTGCCCTTCTGGGGGACAGCCGCGGGCGTGAACTATACAAGAGCCCCTTCCACTTCACAAAGGCACTTGACACCACCCCGTGGCGAGCCGTATAGTGGGCGGCGCAGTCGAGCACCGCGCGACGCCAGCGACAACCGGGCGTGGCTGGGCCGCAGAGCCATGAGCTTCGGACTGGCGCCGCTTTGAGCGGTAGCTTGCCTCGCCAGGGGATACCCCCGGGGCCGCAGCCGGGGGTTTCCCATTGTCTAAGACGGGATCCGGTCGCACACGAGGCGTTAGCCCGTCATCGCCGGCCGCGCCGCAGCGCGCGCCCACGTCCCCGTGGATTTCGGCACCGCTGAGATTCGCCGTCCCACTTGAGGGCGCCGCGCCGCCCTGTCGCGACGGTACGCCGTTGGTTCGCTCCGCGTGTGGCGCGAATGGCGCCGGAGACGTAATGAACCGCCGTGGCAACTGCGCCTCCGACGAGGCCTACAGCCACAACTCGAAGAAGGAGCCCCTGATCGGCGCCTCCAGCGACGTCATCTCGCGGCAACGGCGATCTGTTCGCGGGAGCACGCCGTCGACAGCGGCGGCGGTTGTGGTTCGGATCTGCGGCTGTCGGTTGGGCCCGACCCGAGCGGCTACCGACGGCACTCAAGCACCCACTTCAGCGAGCGCAGCCTCCGGGTGGTGAACCTTCCGCACCGTCAGAACGGCGACGACGGCTGCCGCAAAGGCGATCGCGGAAGCGACGACGAGCGCGTGCTGGAAGCCCTCGACGAACTGACCGGGAGCTCTCGGATCGGTGCGAGGCACGTTTAGGTACGAGGCAACGATCGCCCCCATCACGGCGATGCCGAGCGATCCCCCAACCTGCCGCATACTGTTGAGAACGGCGGAGCCCACGCCCGCTTTATCGACGGGTACCGAACCCATCGCCGCTGCCGTCGTCGGGGTCATTGCCAGCGCCATTCCAACGCCTCCAGTGAGCAGGCCAGGAAGGATGTTCCAGAAATCCGAGCTCATGTCGAGCCGCGAAAAGAGAAGGAGCGAGCCGCCGACGAGAGTCATTCCTGCCCCCATGAGCCATCGGGAGCCGAGCTTGTCGGCGAAGCGGCCGGCAACAGGTGCAATCAGGATGATCAGCAGCGTCATCGGGAGGAAGGTCGCGCCTGCCTCCGTCGCGCTGTAGCGCAGGATGTTCTGCAGGTACAGGGAGACGAAGAAGAAGACGCCGAACATCGCCAACGCGACCAGCATCATTGTTGCGTTCGCACCCGCGAACGTCGAATTCCGGAACAACGAAAGGTCCAGCATTGGAACTCGCTGCCGGAACTCGAGCACGACGAAGCACCCGAAGAACACGACGGCGACCGCGAACAGGGAGAGGATCCGGGCGGAAGTCCACCCGTAGTTGTTCGCTTCGATCAGCCCGTAGGTGAGGGCGAACAGGGCGATCGCGGAGGCGAGTAGACCGGGAAGGTCGAGGCGCTGCTCGTGAGACATGTCGCGCGACTCGGCGATCACCAGGCGGGCGACAGCGATGCCGATGATCCCGACTGGCACGTTGATGAAGAAGATCCAGCTCCAGCCGATTTGCTCGGTCAGCACACCGCCGACAAGCGGACCAATCGCGAGAGCCATCGCAGAGACGCCGGCCCAGATCCCGATTGCCGCGCCCCGCTGGCGCGGTGGGAAAGTTGCCGTGATGATCGAGAGCGTCGCGGGATTCATGAGCGCAGAACCAGACCCCTGGACCACGCGGGCGCCGATCAGCATGTGCGCGCTCGTCGCGAGCCCGCAGGCCAGCGAGGCGAGCGTAAAGATCCCAAGGCCGGCGATGAAGATGCGCCGTCGGCCGAGGAAATCGGCGAGCTTCCCGCCGGTGAGCATGAGCACGGCGAACGTCAGCGCGTAGCCGTTCACGACCCACTCGAGCTCTGAGATGTTGATGTCGAGATCGCGCTCGATCGACGGGAGTGCGACGTTCACGATCGTGTTGTCGAGCATGATCATGAAGAGGCCAAACGCCACGGCGGCGAGCGTCAGCCACTTTCGGTTCTCCGCTGCCAGGAGTCGACTCATCGCTCTCACCTCCAGTTAGTGATCGCTAACGTAGCTGACTGGGACGAGCCTGGCGAACGTACGCTGCTCTAGGCTGTCTCCGGTGGACGAGGTCGTGTGGCAGCCGACGGACGCCGTCCTGAACGACGCGAACGTCGTTCGCCTCATGCGACGCTGCGGAATCGACGACTACTGGGAGCTCGTCCGGCGATCGCAGGACGAGCCCGAGTGGTTTTGGACTGTGGTCGTCGAGGATCTCGGCATCGAGTTCTCAGAGTCGTGGCAGCACGTCATGGACGTCTCGCGCGGCCCTGAATGGGCTCGGTGGTTCGTCGGTGGGAAGCTCAACATCGCGTGGAACTGCGTGCATCGGTGGGCGCGCTCCAACCGAGCGAGCGAGGTCGCGGCGGTCTTCGCGGGCGAGGACGGCGAGCGACGCCAGTGGACGTTCGACGAGCTCTCGCGCGAGGTCACGCGCCTCGCGGAGGGGCTGGCGTCGCTGGGCGTCCGCGAGGGCGACGTCGTCGCTCTTTTCCTGCCGATGTCGCCTGAGGTTGCGATCGCCTCACATGCCTGCGCGCATCTCGGCGCAATCCAGCTCCCGATCTTCTCCGGCTTCGCCGCGCCCGCGGTCACGACTCGACTGCGGGATGCTGGCGCGAAGATCGTCGTGACCGCCGACGGCTCGCTCCGCCGCGGGCAGCTGCAGCCGATGAAGGAGATCGTCGACGAGGCTGCCGCTCAGCTGCCGTCGCTCGAGCACGTCGTCGTGTGGCGGAGACTCGGGCGCGAGGACGTGCCGATGGAGGAGAGACGCGACCGATTCTGGGACGAGCTCGTCGCTCACGCGCCGGGGACGCTGGAGCCGCTGGCTGTGGAATCAGAGACGCCCTACCTTCTGACGTACACGTCCGGGACGACAGGCAAGCCGAAGGGTGTTCTCCATGTCCAGGGCGGGTTCCTCGTCTCAATCGCCCGAGAGGTCGCGTACCAGGCGGACGCACACCCGAGCGACGTTCTCCACTTCGCCACGGATATGGGCTGGATCATGGGTCCGTGGACGGTCGTCGGGGGCGGCGCCCTCGGCTGTTCCATCATCTACGCGGAGGGCGCCCCCGATTGGCCGGGCGACCGCCTGTGGAGGCTCGTCGAGCGCGAGCGTGTCTCGATCCTCGGCGTGTCCCCGACGCTGGTGCGCGCGTTGATCCCACACGGCGACCCGCACGCCGATCTGAGCTCGCTGCGGACGATCGTGACGACGGGAGAGCCCTGGAACCCAGAGCCTTACCGGTGGTTGTTCGAGAAGGTCGGCGGGAGCCGATGTCCGATCATCAACTGCTCCGGCGGTACCGAGGTCGGCGCGTGCTTCCTCTCCCCGACGCCCGCAATCCCGATCAAGGCGTGCTCGCTGGGGGGACCGGCGCTTGGAATGGCGGTCGACGTGGTCGACAGCGAGGGCCGTTCCGTCCGCGGCGAGGTCGGCGAGCTCGTCTGCCGGAAGCCGTTTCCCGGGATGACGAGGGGGTTCTGGGGTAACCCGGAGCGATACCTCGATGCCTACTGGCGGACGCTCCCAGGGATCTGGGTTCACGGCGATTGGGCGTCCATCGACGACGACGGCTACTGGTTCCTTCATGGCCGCTCCGACGACACCCTCAACATCGCCGGTAAGCGCATTGGCCCGGCCGAACTCGAGTCTGCAGCGGTGGCGCATCCTGCCGTCCAAGAGGCGGCGGCTGTCGGAATCCCGCACGAAGTGAAAGGCGAGGTTCCTTGGATCTTCTGCGTCCTTGCGCCGGGCTATCGGCCAAACGATGAGGTCGCCGCCGAGATCGCCGATCTGACGGCGAGGCAACTCGGAAAGGCATTCCGCCCTGATCGCGTCGTTTTCGTCCCCGCACTGCCGAAGACGAGAAGTGCAAAGATCGTTCGGCGCGCCGTCAGGGCGAGCGCTTTAGGCGACGACCCCGGTGATCTTTCATCCGTCGAGAACCCCGAAGCGCTCTCCCAGATCACTGCTGCGGCTCTAATCGTTTAGCAAGCCGCTGCCCGCGGCTCCGCGTGCTCGCTGAGCACTAACAATGTTCCCTTTGCGCTCGTACAGCCTTATTGCTGCCCCGGCTGCGTCATACGCAACTTGCGGTTCGTCCAAGGCCTTTAGCACTTCGGCGAGATCCATAAACGCGTCAGCTTGATCGTTTATCGCATCAGTCCTCAACGCCAGCCTCACAGCCCTCCATACAGTGTCCTTTGCTCTCGTGCTTGCTCCGCGCCTAGCGAGAACCTTTGCCTGCGTACCCCACGCCCGAATCGGACTTGCCACGTCTCTCTCTGCAATACGGTCTGGTACAGCAGTAAGCTCCCACGCCTCGTCGTACCGCCCCTGAGCGTAGAGTGCCTGCGCCAACACTGCAGCTACTCCTCCAATGAACCATGTGTCAGCGACGTCGCTAAGCGCCTCCATCGCGGGCCGGAGTATCCTTTCCGCCTCGCTCGGCCTACCTGCCAGCAACTCCACGCTGGCATGCAGCGTGCGCATCCCCGCTGCCGTAGGAGCGAGGCCAAGGTGCTCGAGGATTTCATGGTCGCGCTCGACGTACCCGCGCGCCTCGTCGAACTCTCCACGCATAGCAGTAAGTACAGCGAGCGAGCGGGACGCGCTCGCTGCAACCCGTAGGGGAGGATCGTCCCGTAGAACTGCCTGACAGAGTTGAATCGCCTCGCACGCATGACGCGGACCCCATAACCAAGCACCCAAGAGAATTCTCCGTGACATGTTCAGCAATCTGCCATTTCTTTCGCGAGTCGCGTAATTCAGAACACTCCTAAGATATTCCTCTGCTACACCGGCGTTCCCTAGTGATAAACGTGCTGACGCGAGAAACGCCCTGACCGTGATTCCGTAATTCTCACTGGTGGCCTCGAGTCTCGGAAGAGCACGACGGCCTTCACGCATGAAGTCGCGTAATGGTCTAGTTGGCTCCATCCGGAGTTGGCAACGAAGCTGCCTAATGCGCACGTATGTTGCAAGGCCGACATCCGATACAGCCTCAGCAATTACGAATGCTTCCTCATAACATTCACCGGCCCTCTCCCAGTCACACAGCTCTTCATAGTCTGAAGCGAGATTCGCATAAATATCTCCCTTCAAACGATCATTGTCATCCAAAAGCTGAGCAGCTCTCATTAGACGCTCGATCCGAGCCGGTATCCCGGCCTCCCCTAGCTCGCGGTGCTGCGCTGCGGCTAGGTGGCGTGCTGCTCGTGCAGCGAGATCCCTTGGCGCGTCGTCTCCCAGCCCACTCTTAGTCCGACACCGATACGCGCGTTCGAGGTGGTGACCAATCGTTTCGTCGACCTCGTTGAGACGATTCGCCAGTCGCCATTCGAGCCAGTTGGCGAAACGTTCGTGTAACTGTGCGCGAAGCGCCTGCGGAACCGCCTTGTACACGACGTCGCGAATGAGGGCATGGCGGAAACGGAATGCCTCTTCTCCCGGGATGACAGACCGGTCTGGGCGGATCAGATCCTTCCGAACGAGACGCCGCAGCACAGGCAAGAGGCTCTGGTTGCTTCTGGCGCCGGCGAGGTCGCGAAGGGCTCCGAGCCAAAACTCTCTCCCGATCACCGCCGCTCGCTCGAGTACGTCGCGCTCCTCGCTGCCGAGGCGGTCGATGCGAGCAGCAAGGATCGCGTGAATCGTCGCGGGTACTCGAAGGTCTTCCCCCTCATTCTCCCGCGTGAGCGCGAGCATCTGTTCGATGAAGAGCGGGTTCCCCTCGGCGACCGCCGCGACTCGCTCGCGATCCGCGGCAGCAAGCGGCGAAGCGGTTGTCAAGGACTCAATAAGGAGGAATGACTCCGCCTGAGTTAGGGCGTCGAGGGCGAGAGACGAGACGTTCACCTTGCCTCCACTCCACGAAGGGCGGGAGTCAAGCAGCTCCGGTCGAGCTAGACAAACAAGAAAGATCGACGCGCTCTGCGACCAATCCACGACATACTCCACGAAATCGAGAAACGTCCTATCGGCCGAGTGAACGTCCTCGAGTGCGACAACCAGTGGACGGTTCGCTGCAAGTGCTTCGAGGAGTTTCCGTGCCGCCCAAAACGTGTCCTCGAGCTCGCCTGCATTGCCACCGGAGCCGAAAGCACCGGCCAGTCGCTCCGCGACGAGCTCGCCCTGCTCCTCGTGCTCGAGCAAGCGCTTCAACGCGTCAACGGTCGTGTCCCCCGCGACTTGCTTCACGATCTCGATGAGCGGCCCGAATGCGACCCCCTCGCCCTGCGGAAGGCAACGACCCACGAGAGTGAGCGCATCTGCACGAAGCTGCGTGAGCAGCTCTTGGGCAAGCCGCGACTTGCCGATCCCCGGCGGGCCGAGGACGGTGGCGAGATGGCATGCGCGCCGAGTTTTTGCGGCGTTGTACGCCTGGCGAAGCTGAGCAAGCTCGACATCGCGCCCTACGATCGGATTCTCGAGGCCAGGCGGTGTCGCATCGAAGGGCAAAAGCGGTCGCTGGATCGCCGTCGTGATCGAGACAGCGGCAGACCGAGGTGACGGCGCTACCTCGAGCGAAGAATCCTGCAACAGGATGGCCGCCTCGAGCCGCTGGAGGAACGGGCTCGGCTCAATACCAAGCTCGTCAACCAGTACTCGGCGTGTCGCCCGGTAGATCTCGAGCGCTTCCGCCTGCCGGCCCGAGCGGTAGAGGGCGAGCATCAGCTGAGCGCGTAGTCGCTCCCGCAGTGGATGCTGCGCGATCAGCGATTCAAGTTCGGGGATGACGGTGGCATGAAGACCAGCCGCAAGATCCGCCTCGATTCGATCTTCGAGCGCCGCCAGACGCGCTTCTTCGAGCCGCCGGATCGCCGGCTGCGCGAATCGTTCGACTGAAAGGTCGGCGAGCGGTGGGCCTCGCCACAGCATGAGCGCCTCGTCGAGCAACCTCGACGCGTTCGCCGGGTTCCCAGACGCGAGAGCTTGCCGACCCTGCTCGACCAGAGAGTCGAAGCGCTCGATGTCGCGCTCGCCCTCCTCGAGCGTCAGGAGATAGCCAGGCGAGCGCGTCACGATCCGCGACTTGCCGAGCGCCTTCCGCAGACGCGAGACGTGCGCCTGGAGCGTGTTCACAGCTGTCTCGGGCGGGTGCAACTCCCACAGGTCGTGCACGAGCTGCTCCGCCGGCATCACCTCGTTCGCGTGGAGGAGCAGGATCGCCAGGAGTGCGCGCTGTCGCGCTCCGCCGACCGCGACGATTCGATCGCCCTCTCGAACCTCGACTGGCCCGAGCAGCCGGAAGTCCACCTCGCGCTTGTACCACAACTGAAATCGTGCGTCTGCTGGCCTTTTCAGCCAGCTGTCAGCAGCAGGTCAGCGGTGCAGCAGGACATTGATCCATCATCGGGCACGAACTGCGGCGGCTCGAAGAGGAGGGAGGAACGGCAAGTGGCGAGGCATCGAAGCGAGGCGCGTTTCACGAAAAGGCAACGGGAGGTCGTCGAGCTCATCGCCGCCGGCTGCTCGAACGACGAGATCGGTCGGCGGCTGGGGATTTCGCCGCGCACCGCGAAGGCTCACTGCGACGTGCTGCGGCAGAAGCTCGGGGTTGGCAGGCGCCGGCAGATTCCCGCCGCATACCGCCTTCTCACCGGTGAGGATCCGCTGATGCCGGACGCGATCCTTCGCGGCGAGGTTAGGCGGCGACGCCTCGAGGAAGGCGAGGCTCTCGACACCAGGATCTCGCCGTTCGCGTAGGTTTTAGCCTCTCAAGCGGAAACCGATATCCTGTCGCGCGTGCGCCTCGCGCTCGCGCAGATCAATACCGTCGTCGGCGACCTCGACGGAAATCGCGAGCGCATCGTGCGACGGCTCGTGGAAGCGCGCGGAGCGGGCGCGGACGTCGTGCTCTTCCCCGAGCTCGCGGTGACGGGGTATCCGCCCGAGGATCTCCTCCTGCGGCCCGGCTTCATCCGCGCCGCCGAGCACTCTTTGACGCAGCTCGCGCGAGAGTGCCGCGGGCTCGTCGCGCTCGTGGGGACGCCGCACTTCGACGGCGACCTCTACAACGCCTGCGCGATCTGCGCCGACGGCGAGGTGAAGGCGGTCTACCGCAAGCGCTTCCTCCCGAACTACGGCGTCTTCGATGAGGACCGCTACTTCGCGTCCGGGCACGACTTGATCGTGCTGAGAGTCGGCGACGTCCTGATCGGGCCGACCGTCTGCGAGGACATGTGGCAGCCGGGGCCGCCGGCCACAGATCTCGCGCTCGCCGGCGCCGAGCTCGTCGTCAACCTGTCGGCCTCGCCGTTCCACCTCGCCAAGGACCGCGAGCGCGAGGACATGTTCACCGCGCGCGCGCGCGACAACGTGTGCTTCGTCGCGTTCTGCAACGCCGTCGGCGGCCAGGACGAGCTGATCTTCGACGGGCACTCCCTCGTCCTCGACGAAGACGGGCAGGTACTGGCGCGGGGACCGGGGTTCGAGGAGGCGCTGCTCGTGCTCGATCTCGATCCGACGACGGTCGTTGCGCGCCGCCTGCGCGACGTTCGCCGGCGCGCGCTCGTCCGCGAGCGTGGAGAGCCGCCCAGACCGATGCGCGTGGAGGTGGAGCCCGAGCGCTCCTCGACGAACGGCCGGCCGAGACGCGCGGCCGTCGCGCCGCTCCTCGACGAGCTCGAGCAGATGCGACGTGCGCTCGAGCTCGGCTTGCGCGATTACGTCGTGAAGAACGGCTTCGGCGACGTCGTGGTCGGCGTCTCGGGAGGAATCGACTCGGCCTTGACCGCAGCGCTCGCGGCGGAGGCGCTCGGACACGAGCGCGTCCACTGCGTCTCGATGCCGTCTCGGTTCAGCTCACCGGGAACGCGCCGTGACGCTCGCCTGCTTGCCGAGAGCATCGGTGCCCACTTCGTCGAGCTCCCGATCGACCCGGTCGTCCGCGCCTACGAGGCGACGCTCGCGAAGGTGTTCGCCGGCCTCGACCGCAACGAGACGGAGGAGAACATTCAGGCGCGGGCGCGCGGCGTGCTGCTGATGGCGCTGTCGAACAAGTTCGGCTGGCTCGTCGTCGCGACGGGCAACAAGTCGGAGCTCTCGGTCGGCTACGCGACGCTCTACGGTGACATGGCGGGCGGCTTCGCGCTGCTCAAGGACGTGTACAAGACGGACGTCTTCCGCCTCGCCCGCTACCTCAATGAGCGGGCAGGGCACGAGCTCATCCCCCAGGCGATCATCGACCGTGCGCCGAGCGCCGAGCTCCGCGCGAATCAGCTCGACGAGGACTCGCTCCCGCCCTATCCCGAGCTCGATCGGGTGCTCGAGGCGTACGTGGAGCTCGACCGCTCACGTGAGGAGCTGACCGCGAACGGGTTCGACCGAGACGTCGTCGAGCGGGCGCTGGCGCTGATCGACCGCGCCGAGTACAAGCGACGCCAGGCGCCACCGGGAGTGAAGCTGCGGCCGAAGGCGTTCGGGCGCGACCGCCGCACCCCGATCACCAACCGCTGGCGCGGATAGGTCGGCGCCGAGCGGGTTTCGTGCATCGGACGCGGCGGCCCCCCGCCGGGGAGCGCGCTAGCGTGAGAGCCGGATGCGTTTCGTCTTCGTCCTCTACGCAACCATGATCACGGTCGGGCTCGCGTTCTTCATCACGATCGGGCTCATCCATCACTGAGATGCGGCGCTTCCTCCACGACAACTCCCTGTCCCTCGTCTTCGCCGCGCTCTTTCTTGCGGCGGTCGCGGGGCAGTCCTACGTCGGCTGGGAGAAGTTCAACGAGGACGCGCGCGAGCACAGCCAGCACGTCATCTCCTACGGCCGCTATCTCGTCTCGTCCGACTTCGGGGTCGCGGTGCTCGAGAACTGGCAGTCGGAGTACCTGCAGTTCTTCCTCTTCATCCTGCTGACGATCTGGCTCGTCCAGAAAGGCTCCAACGAGTCGAAGGAGTTGCATCAGATCGGACTCGAGCCCGACGAGACGCAGCTCGTTGGACCGCATGCGAAGGAAGCATCACCCGCGTGGGCAAAGGCCGGTGGATGGCGGACCGCCGTCTACTCGCATTCCCTGCTGATCGTGATGGGCCTGATCTTCGTCCTCTCGTGGTTCGGGCAGTCGGTTACGGGATGGACGCAGTTCAACGAGGAGCAGCGTGAGCACAAGAATCAGACCGTGTCTTGGGGGGAGTACCTCGAGCGGCCGGACTTCTGGGAGCGGAGCCTCCAGAACTGGCAGTCCGAGTTCCTGGCGATCGGGACGATCGTCGCCTTCTCGATCTACCTGCGACAGCGGGGCTCGCCGGAGTCGAAGCCGGTCGGGTCGCCGCACGACGAGACCGCGACGTCCGGGTAGCACGAAAATCTCGTACTTTTCGTCGCCCGCGCGAGACGCGGAACGACAAAGGTGCGGTTTACGGCGGCTTCGGAAGAGTGCGCCCGAGAGGATTCGAACCTCTGGCCTCAGCCTCCGCAGGGCTGCGCTCTATCCCCTGAGCTACGGGCGCCGGCCGGGCAAGTGTAGCGGTCGCACGGCGCGGTCTCCGAGACGGAGCTCGGCATCCTCGGGCACCTCGCGCCGTACGTACGCGAGCGCGACGACGTCTCCGTCCGACCCGACCGCGGCGCTGGTCACTCGCCCGACCGCTTTGCCGTCAAGCGTCAGCGCGGCGTCGTACTCAGGGAGCTCGTCGCCGTCGATAGCGAGCACGCGCAAACCGCGGTTCGCGTGCCCGCGGTAATGGAGCCGGGCGATCGGCTCCTGCCCCGGATAGCAGCCCTTGGTGAAGCTGACGGCGCGCTCGACGAGCCCTGCCTCGGCGGGGAGAACACGGTCGTCGACCTCGCGCCCGATGCGGGGCGTCCCTGCCCGGATCCGCAGCAGCTCCAGCTCGAGCTCGGACAACCGCGGCAGCCCCGCGGCCGGCCCGGAATCGATCAGCTCGTAGCTCGGCACGCCGTAGTCGTTGTTCGCGACGAAGAGCGCTCCTGCTGGCGGCTCCACGTGGTCGCCGAGCACGAGGCAGGAGTCGTGCCGCTCGACCTCGATCGCCACCTTCGCCGCGAAGCGCGTGCGGACGAGCTGCGCGCGCACCGTATCGGCGAGCCACGGCTCGGTGAGGAGCAGGAAGTCGTCCGGCGCCCGCCGGAGAACGCGCAGGAGGGCGATCACCCGCGCCTTCGGAGTCAGCAGCAGCGCATCGCACGACTCCCCTGCGGCAAGCGCCGCGACGTCGTTCGACACCATTCGCTGCAGGTAGTCCTCGGCGTCCGGCCCGCGCAAGGAGACAAAGCCGCGAGGACGGTCGGCGACGGCTGCTGCGAAGGGAACGGTCAACTCACCATCAGTGTAGGAAGGCGTGTCGCTCCGCCGTGAGGCCGTGCGGCCGGTCGAAACGCGCTCGCGCGTCCTTCAGTCTTCGTCCGGCGGGATCAACCAGGCGAGCACCAGTTGCGGAACTTGAGCATCGCCTCGATCGAGGCTAGGGTTGCGCGCGCGTACGAGGAGCTCGTACATCCGGTTGTTCCGACGGGGAGGGGAGGAGCATTGTCACCGATCTCCAAGCGGGCGCTGCGCGCCCTTGGTCTTGTCGTCGCCCTGGTCGCGCTGACGGTCGTGCCGGCCGCGATCGCGGGCGATGCGGAAGCAGAGGTTCTCGGCCAGCTGCCGGAGATCGACGCGCCGGCGGCAAACGAGACCCCGGAGGCGTGGTTCGTCCAGCTCGCT
>JALZFG010000403.1 GCA_030861645.1 Actinomycetota bacterium | reverse complement strand
TGCTCGAACCGCTCCGGCACGAAGTCGGCGCGGAGCTCCCGGTTCAGGACGTTGAGGATGTTCCGGTTGAACGCCGCGGTGACTCCCCGCTCGTCGTTATACGCGGCCTCGAGCCGTGCCACGTCCTTCACGAGGTCAAGACCCAGAAGCACCCCCTCGCCGCGGCGAAGCTGGCGCGCGAGGCGCGTGAGGAAGGCCGCGCGGACCGCGGGAGGAAGATTGCCGATCGTGCTCCCCAGGAACGCGACGAGGCGAGTGCCCTCGCCCGGGAGGCTGTCGAGCTGCTCGAAGTCGCCGACGACGGCGCGGACGTCGACGGTCGGATACTCGCGCGCGAGCCGACCCGCCGCGGCGCGCAGGAACTCCTCGCTGTAGTCGAAGACGACGAGACGCTCGAGCCGCCGGGCGGCGAGGAGGGCGTCGATGAGGAGGCGCGTCTTCTCGGACGTCCCCGAGCCGAGCTCGACGAGCGTGTCGACCTCGAGGACCGCGGCGATCTCAGCCGCCCGCTCACGCAGGATCTCGCGCTCGCGCTCCGTCAGGTAGTACTCGGTCAGTTGCGTGATCGCGTCGAAGAGCTCCGACCCGCGCTCGTCGTAGAACCACTTCGGCGGCAGCTCCTTCGGCTCGAGGCTCAGGCCGACGAGGACGTCGCGCTCGAGCGCCGCTCGCCGGTCGCCCGGAGCGATCAGGACGTCGACGCGAGCCGGGGCGGGCGCGCTGACGGGGCCCTCAGTCATGCCTCGCGCACCGGAAGCCGGCGAAGATCTGTCGCCGGATCGGGAAGTCCCAGTTGCGAAAGGTGGTACGGATCGCGCTTGGATGCGTCGCCCACGAGCCGCCGCGGAGAACCTTGTAGTCGCGGCCGAAGAACACCTCCGAGTACTCCCGATATGGGAAGGCGGTGAAGCCGGGGTAGGCGGCGAAGTTGGAGGACGTCCACTCCCAGACGTCACCGATCAGCTGCTCCGCGCCCGCCGCGCTCGCGCCGTTGGGGTACGCGCCGACGGGCGCGGGTCGGAAGACGCGGGACTCCGACAGGTTCGCCTCGTCGCGGGGAGGGGCATCGCCCCACGCGTAGCGGCGCTTTCCCGCCGGCGACCACGACGCGGCCTTCTCCCACTCGGCCTCCGTCGGCAGGCGCTTGCCCGCCCAGCGGGCGTAGGCGTCCGCCTCGTACCAGCAGACGTGCTGGACGGGCTCGTCGAGAGCGAGCGCCTCGGCGTGACCGAAGCGAGTACGCGACCACGACCCTTCGCCCTCGCGGCGCCAGAACTCGGGGTGCTGGACCCCAACCTCCTGCCGCCATGCCCAGCCGGCCTCCGCCCACACCCCTCGGTCGTCGTAGCCTCCCGCCTCGACGAACTCGAGGTACGCGCCGTTCGTGACGGGAGCCGCGTCGATGCGGAAGGGCGCCAGTTCGACCTCGTGCGGCTCGCGCTCGTTGTCGTACGCCCACGCCTCGTCCTCGGCGCCCATCACGAACGACCCCCCCTCGACGCGCACCTCCTCCTCGTCCAGCCGCCGGCCGCTCGGTCGCTCCCTGTCCGGGAGCGGGTACCGGCCGTCGCGCAGCTGCAGCGTCGCCAGCATCGTCTCGCAGTGCTGATGCTCGTGCTGAAGGACCATCCCGTACACGAATCCGTCCGCGAGCAGCCGGTCGGCGGGGTCGAGATCGATCTCCCCGAGGACCTCCAGCGTGCGTGCGCGCACCTCGGCGACGTACGCGCGCGCCTGCTTCGGCGCCATCAGCGGCAACTCGGCGCGCTTAGCGCGGGCGTGGCTGAAGGCGTCGTACAGCCCCTGGTACTCAGGCGCGAGCGGAGCCGACCCGGCGACGCGCCGCAGCAGCCAGAGCTCCTCGAAGATGCCGATGTGCGCGAGGTCCCACACGAGGGGCGACATCATCGGCGAGTGCTGGCGCGTCAGGTCGTCGTCGGACAGCGGCGCGAGGAGCTCGAGCGTGCGTGCGCGCGCGCCCTCGAGCTTGGCGACGATCTCGGCCTTCAGGTCGGTGCGGGCGGCAAGGGATTCGACAGCGTCGCTCATGGCGGGCACGTCCGTTTGACTGCGCATTCGTTACACGTGCGTCGGCGGATCGGGGGTCCGGCGCGTTCTGGGAATGTGCGAAGCGTGCAGAGTGCCAGACGTCGCCCGGGTGGCGAGAGCGGCAACCGCCGGCGGCGGCCGCGGCGGATGGCTCCGCTTTCCGCGAGCGGTGCCGAGCCCGGACACGCGTGTGCAGTTCCGCCTCTCCGACGATCGGCACGCGCCGACGAATGACGACCGCGATGAAGCGCGTCCTCGTGCTCTGTCCCCAGCCGCGGGACTTCGAGGTCGTCCGGTCGGCCGCGCTCGACGAGCGCTACCGCGTGCGGTACGTCGGCGCCGATCTCGACTCCGGCGGCCCGTTCGACCCGCCCGCCTTCCTCGAGCGCTGCCGCCGGCTACGGGCCGACGCCGTGCTCGCAACGAAGGACCGCTCGGCTCTCGTCGCCGCGCTCGTCGCCGAGCGGCGTTCGCTTCCCGGGCCCACAGCGAGCGCGATCATCCGCTGCCAGCACAAACCGACGTCCCGGGCCGTGCAGCGCGAGATCGCGCCGGAGGCGACGCCGCGCTTCGCCGTCCTCGGGGTCGACCCGCCCCCGTTTCCGCCCCCCTTCTTCGTCAAGCCCGTCGTCGGGCGGCTCTCGCAGCACGCGCGCCGAGTCGATGACCCAACGGAGCTGGCCGG
>JALZFG010000187.1 GCA_030861645.1 Actinomycetota bacterium | reverse complement strand
GACGAAGCCGGGTGGCAGCGGGTCGAACCCTTCCTTCAGCGGAGGGATGCCCGTCGCCGCGAGCGACGCGGAGCCGACGCCGTGGTACGCGGCCTTCCGCGACAGGATCACCGTCCGCTCGGGCGCGCCCTGCGCGTGCCACGCGCGCCGCACGAGCTTGAACGCGGTCTCGATCCCCTCGGAGCCGCCGTTCGTGAAGAAGACGCGCTCGAGGCCCGGCGGTGCGAGCTCGGCGAGGCGCGCCGCGAGCCGGATCGCCGGCTCGTTCGAGAGGTCCCAGAACGATGCGTAGAACTCGAGCGTGCGCATCTGCTGCGCCGCGACCTCGGCGAGCTCCGCGCGTCCGTGCCCGACGGCGCACTGCCAGAGGCCGCACGTGCCGTCGACGTACCGCTTGCCGTCGACGTCCCAGAGCAGCGCGCCCTCGCCGCGCGCGATCAGTAGCGGCTCCTTCGCCGCGCCGATCGTCGCGTGCGGGTGGATCACGTGCGCGACGTCGAGGCGCGCGAGCTCCCCCGTGAGCGTCTCCGTCACAGCTGGTTCCTCACCGTCTTCAGCGCGGTGTACTCGTCGATCGTCTGCGGCCCCTGCTCGTAGCCGTAGCCGGAGAGGCCGCGCCCGCCGTACGCGGAGTACGGGTCGAGGCCGCCGTACATGTTGACCCACACGGTGCCTGCGCGGAGCGCGCGGGCAATGCGATGTGCGCGTGCGCCGTCGCGCGTCCACACGGCGGCGGCGAGGCCGTAGCGCGTGTCGTTGGCGACGCGCACCGCCTCCTCCTCGTCGTGGACGGGGATCACGGCGACGGCGGGGCCGAAGATCTCCTCCTGGTTGATGCGCATGTCGGTGCGCGTGTCGACGAAGACGGACGGTTCGACGAAGAACCCGTCGGGCGCCGACTCGACGGTCGCCGCGCCGCCGCCCGCCGCCGCGCGCGCGCCCTCCTGCAGCGCGGATCCGTACAGCTCGAGTACGCGATCGCGCTGGCGCGCGGAGACGAGCGGGCCCATCTCCGTCTCTGGGTCGCTGCCGGGCCCGAGCCGGATCGCGCGCACACGCTCCGCGAGCCGCTCTGCCACCCGCCCGTGCGCGACCAGCCGCCCGCCGGCCGTGCACACCTGGCCGGCGTTTCGGAAGGTGGCGCGCATCGCGCCCTCGAGGGCGGCGTCCAGGTCGGCGTCGTCGAGGACCACGTTCGCGGACTTCCCGCCGAGCTCGAGCGTCAGCCGCTTCAGATTTCCCGCGGCCGCGCGCTGGATCTCCCGCCCGACGTCGGTCGAGCCCGTGAACGAGACCTTGTCCACGTCGTCGTGCGCGGCGAGCGCCGCTCCGGCGTCCGCCTCGCCGGTGACGACGTTCCACACGCCGTGCGGCACGCCCGCCTGGAGCGCGAGCTCGGCGAGGCGCAGCGAGGAGAGCGGCGCCTCCTCGGCCGGTTTGTGGACGACAGTGTTCCCGCACGCGAGCGCCGGGGCGATCTTCCAGGCGGCGATCACGAGCGGGAAGTTCCACGGTGTGATCGCGCCGACGACGCCGACGGGCTCGCGCAACGTGTACGAGAAGACGCCGGGGTCCGCCGGGTTCGTCGTTCCGGTGAGCTTGGACGGCCAGCCGGCGTAGTACAGGAAGGTCCTCACCGCGAGCTGCGGATCCCGCCTCGCCTCACGGATCGGCTTGCCGACGTCGCGCGACTCGAGCTCGGCGAGGCGTTCGGCGTCCGCCTCGATCAGCTCCGCGAGACGGTGCAGGATCCGCCCCCGCTCGGTGGGATCCGTTTCGGCCCATCCGCCCTGCGCGGCCCGCGCTGCGCGGACGGCCGCGTCGATGTCAGCCGCCTCGCCGAGCGCGACGCTCGCGAGCGGCTGCGCCGTCGCCGGATCGATCGAGTCGAAGACCGTGCCGGACGCCGACGGCGTCCACTCCCCGGCGATCAGATGGCCGTGGGTGTCCAAGCCCCGCTCAGATCGCAGGCGTGGGCGTCAGCTCGCCCTGCGTGTCCTCGGCGCGGAGCTCGACCTCGGCGACGTTCCTCCTCGTGGCGAGTCGGACGAGGACGCCGAGCCCGATCCAGCCAAGCATGACGTACGGCGCCCAACGAAAGATCCCGTGCTGGTCGTAGAACTCCGTCACTTCGGCTGCGCCGACGATGACGACTGCGATCAGCGGAGCGACGAACCGGTCGATCACGGTGCCGCCGAAGCGATGCGAGTGGACCGCGCCCGCGAGCGCGACGCACGCGTAGACCGGCAGGATCCCTGTCGCGCCGCACTGGAGCAGCCAGCTGAAGTAGTTGACGCCGTCGAGCAGCTTGGGCCCCTGCCAGAGCAGGCCGATGCCGAAGATGAGGGCGGTCGTCAGCATGAGCGCAGCGATCGCCACGTGCGGGCTCCGGAAGCGCGGGTGCGTGCTGCCGAAGGCGCGCGGCAGGTAGCCGTCATGGCCCCAGCTGAAGGCCACCCGCGTCGTGAAGTTCGCCGTGCCGAGCGAGGACGCGAACGACGAGATCGCGAGCAGGAGCAGGAGGAGCTTGCCGTACCAGAGCGTCAGGTACTGCGCGGACAGGCCAACGACTGCGCCGCCCGAATCGTTCGGCCACTGCTTCGGCGCGACGTCCATGCCGTAGCCGGTGACGATCGCGAACGTCGTGACGATGAAGAAGACGAGCGCGAGCAGGACCGCGCCGAGCACCGCCTTCGGCACCTCCCGCTTCGGCGTGTGCGCTTCCTCCGCCAGGAAGACGGCCGTCTCGAACCCGGAGAACCCGGTCATCGCGATCCCAACGCCTAGCGCGAAGAATCCGAGGCCAAAGCCATGCGTCGACCAGGGAGAGATCGAGGCCCAGGCCCACCCGTGCGCTCCGCCCTTCGCGAGGATGACGACGTCGAGGACGAGCAGCAGCGTTACCCCGACCGTCGTCAGCGCGAGCAGCGTCCTCGCCGAGATCTGGATGCCGAGGTACGAAATGACGAAGACGACACCGGCGAGGATCAGCGCCCAGCCCCACCAGCTCGTGTAGAGGAACGGGTGGCCCGCCGCGACGAGCGAGAAGAAGTTCTGGAGCAGGAACGCCGCGGCGATGAGCAGTCCGGCGACGAAGATCATCCCGACGGCGAGGAGCGTCCAGCCGGCGAGGAAGCCGACGTCCCGGCCCACGCCCGCGCGAACGATCGCGTACGTCCCGCCGGCGCTCGGCACGTAGCGCGCGAACCGCCCGTACACGAGCGCGAGCCCTACGGCGCCGACGCCGGCGACGAGGAATCCGAGCGGCGTGAACGCTCCGATCTTCGTCGCGACGACCGCGGCGATCACGACCGCGGAGATCTCCGGCGCCGTCACTCCTACGGACTGCGCGATCAGGCCTGGAAGGCCGACCGCGTTGCGCCTCAGGCCCCGTCCTCGCGGTACTTCTTCAAAAGCTTCCATGTCCTCCTCCCGGCGTCGAACGACGTGCGCTTGCCTTCGGACTCACATTCTGAGATAACGTCCCAAAATGAGTGTACGGATGTCAAGTCTTCGCGACGCGCTTCAGGCTCGCCGGCTCGTCGGGACCTTCGTCAAGCTGCCGGCCCTCGAGTCCGTCGAGATCGCCGCGGCGGAGCTCGACTTCCTCGTCGTCGACCTCGAGCACTCCCAGCTCTCCGAGGCGGAGGCGCGACGGCTCGTACGCCACGCCCAGGCGCTCGGCTTTCCAGCCGTCGTCCGGATCCCGGAACTGGATCGCGGCCTCGTGAACAGGCTGCTCGAAGCAGGCGCCGCGGGGATCCAGCTGTCGACGGTGACGCGCGCCGCGGAGGTCGACGGGCTCAAGCGCGCGATGCGCTATCCACCCGACGGCGTCCGCTCGATCAGCCTTGCTCACCCAGTGGCGGGATTCGGCAGGACGCCGCTGCCCGACTACGTGGCAGGGTCGCCCGCCCCGCTGGCCGTCGTGCAGGTCGAAACGATGGAGACGCAGGATCCCCTCGACGAGATCCTCGAGGAAGGGCCCGACGTCGTCTTCCTCGGCGTGACCGATCTCCTCGTCGACGCGGGGCTCGACGAGGAGAAGGCCCGCGCACGGGCCGACGAGATCGCCGCCGCCACCGCTCGCTCGGGCGCAATTCTCGGCGGCTTCGGAACCGACGACCGCTATCGCTACTCCGTCTTCTCGTCGGACGTCGCCCTGCTGCAGGAGGCGATTGCCGGTGTCCGCTGAGCTCTCGGTAGCGGTCGCGGGCCTCGAGCTGAAGAATCCCGTGCTCGCCGGCTCGGGCGAGGCGACGGCGACGCTCGAGGGACTCCGCGCGGCGATCGATGCCGGCGCCGGGGCCGTGGTCGCGAAGTCGGCGAACGAGTCGGAGGCCGCGAAGGCGCAGCTGCGAGCGGCCGAGTACGCGCTGCTGGACGAGCGGTGGGAGCCGCTCGAGTGGGGGCCCGCGCCGCGAGGCGCCTCGCTCTTCTGCCGCTCCGGGCTCGTCGACGAGCCGTGGGAGCAGTGGGTCGAGATCCTCGTCGCGGCCGACGCCTACGCCTCGCAGCGCGACGCCTACGTCGTTCCTAGCCTGATCGCCGGAGACGCTGGCGACGCCGTCCGGCTGGCGCGGGAGCTCGAGCAGGCGGGCCTGCGCTGGCTCGAGGTGAACGTCGGGGCGCCGCACGCCGAGGAGGCGCCTGAGGGCGCGATCGCGACGGACGCCGAGCTCGTCGGCGCCGTGCGCCAGACCGTTGGACTGCCGGTAACGGTCAAGGGCCGCCCCGACCAGGTCGATGCCGCCGTCGCGGCGGGCGCCGACGCCGTCTGCCTGGCGACCCGCGAGCTCGGCTTCCTGCCCGACCCGGAGACGAGGCGTCCGCTGCTGGGGACGTTTGCGGCGATCGGAGGGGCGTGGTCGCTGCCGCTGACCTTGCGACACATCGCCAAGGCCCGGCTTCGCCACGGGCGCGGTCTCTGCCTCGTCGGCACGGGCGGCGCCCGCGACGGGCTCGACGTCGTCCGCTTCCTGCTCGCCGGCGCGAGCGCCGTGCAGCTGACCACCGCCGTGCTCACGGACGGCCCCGCGGTTCTCACGAACGCGCTCGCGAACGTCGAGGACTATCTCGCGCGGCAGGGGGTATCCGCGGCCGAGCTCGTCGGCGAAGCAACCGACCACGTCAAGACGTACGAGGAGGTGGCGCTTGAGCGTCGGCACTGAGATCACCCTCGAGCAACTCGAGGCCGACCCGTACCCGATCTACGCGCAGCTGCGCGACGAGGAGCCCGTCTGCCTCATCGAGGCAGTCGGGCTTTGGCTCGTCACGCGCTGGGACGACGTCCAATACGTCGACAAGACGCCCGACCTCTTCACCGGCGAGACGGACCCGTCCACGCTCAAGCGGACGTTCGGGCCGAACCTGCTCGCCTCCGAGGGCCCGTACCACGACCGGATCCGCTCGATCATCTACCCCTGGTTCCGAGTCAAGGCGATTGGTCACTACCCGGACGAGGTAATCGCGCCGATCGCGAACGAGCTGATCGACGGCTTCGCCGAGCGCGGTGAGGCCGACCTCGTGTCGGAGTTCGCCGAGCCGCTTTCGGCACGCGTACTCAAGCGCGCGCTCGGGTTCGACTTCGTCGAGGAGGAGACACTACGCCGCTGGTTCGTCGAGCTGGCGACGGGCGCGGCGAACTTCGAGGGCGATCAGGAGAAGCAGGCGATCGCCGACAAGGCCTCGGCCGAGGTGAACGAGACGGTCGCGCCGGTGCTCGAGCGCCTCGAGCTCGAGCCGAACGACACGCTGCTCTCCTCCATGCTCCACACGGAGGTCGGCGGCGAGCGGCTGACGCGCGAGGAGATCCAGTCGAACCTGAAGGTGATGATCGTCGGCGGCCTCCAGGCGACGACCGACCTGATCGCGCTCTCGCTCTGGGCCATCCTCTCGCACCGCGACCAGTGGGAGCAGGTGAAGGCGGACCCCAAGCTCGTCGATCCTGCCGTCGAGGAGTCCGCGCGCTGGCACTCGCCCGTCGGCACGTCGACGCGGCAGACCACGCGCGAAACGGAGCTCGCGGGGATGAAGCTCGAACAGGGAGCGCTCATCGCCGCGGTCCTCGCCTCGGCGAACCGCGACGAGCGCAACTGGACGGAGCCGGAGCGGTACGACATCCATCGCCGCGAGGGCTCGCACCTCGCCTTCGCAACCGGGCCCCACCTGTGCGTGGGGGCGCGCCTCGGCCGCTACCAGACGCGCACGGCGTGGCGGGCGATCATCGACCGGCTGCCGCGAATCGAGCTCGATCCCGCGCGCCCGATCGAGATCTCGGGCTGGGAGTTCCGCTCACCGCACCACCTCTGGGTTCGATGGCGATGATCAACGAGCTTCCGCGCGACTACCTCGAGCGCCTCGAGCGAGTCGTCCCGCGCGATCTGCCCGAGGACCTCGACCTCTTCGACGAGGAGACGGCCACGCGCGGCATCCGGCTGAACAAGGCGGCCTACTCGCTCAAGGACGAGCAGCAGCGCGAGCTGTTCCACCGCGACGAGGAGGCCTGGATGGAGCAGTTCGGGCTGACGGAAGAGGAGAAGCGCCTGATGCGCACCCGCGACTGGATCGGCCTCTGGCGGGCGGGCATGTCGATCTACGTCATGGTGAAGCTGCTCGGGGTCACGAACACGTCGCTGCCCGAGGTCGGCAAGCAGATGCGCGAGAGCGGAGGTGGAGATGGCTAGGGTCGTCGGCGGAATCGGTGCCTCGCATGCGCCGTCGATGGAGCACATCTACGACGCCGGCGAGGACGTACGGTACTCCGAGGAATGGGAGCCGCTCTTCGGCCCGTTCGCGGAAGTCGCGGAGTGGCTGGACGAGCTGCGGCCGGACCGGCTGGTCGTGATCTACAACGACCACATGGACGAGTTCTTCCTGAACGCGTATCCGACGTTCGCGCTCGGCGTCGCCGAGACGTACCCGGTTGCGGACGAGGGGTTCGGCGCCCGGCCGTTCCCGCCGCTTCCCGGCGACGCGAAGCTCGGCTGGCACATCGCGCGCTTGCTCGTCGCCGACGAGTTCGACATTACGATCTGCCAGGAGCTCGAGGTCGACCACGGCGTCATCTCGCCGCTGCCGATGGTCGACTTCAGCGAGGGTGAGGGCGGCTGGAAGATCCCGATCGTTCCGCTCGCCGTCAACGTGATCCTTCACCCGCTGCCGACCCCGCTCCGCTGCTGGAAGCTCGGTCACGCGCTGCGCCGCGCAATCTTGTCGTATCCCGACGATCTCGGCGTGGTCGTCGTCGGCACGGGAGGCCTCTCGCACCAGCTGACCGGCCCGCGCTTCGGCAAGGTCGAGGAGGAGTGGGACCGGAAGTTCATGGACCTGCTCGCGCGCGATCCCGAAGGGCTGACGACGTACACGCACGAGGATCTGATCAAGCTCGGCGGCACGGAGTCGGTCGAGGTCGTGAACTGGCTCGCGATGCGCGGAGCGCTTCCTCGCGACGCGAAGCCGCTCGTCGGCGCGTACTACGCCCACCGGATCATGGGCTACGGGCTCCAGGCCTTCAGCGTCAATGGCGGCTGACGTCGTCGAACGCCTCCTCGACGGGGCCGTCGACCTCCATGTCCACCCGTATCCGTCGCCGTTCCCCCGGCGGATGGACGCGGCGGAGGCCGCGCAGCGCGCCGCCGACGCACGAATGCGAGCGATTGTCGTCAAGTCGCATCACCACGACACCGCGATGGACGTCGCGGCGCTGCGCGAGCACGGGATCGCTCAGTCCGGGATCGAGGTCTTCGGCGGGATCGCGCTCAACATGCAGGTGGGCGGCCTGAACCCGCACGCCGTGAACCTGTGCCTCGCCATGGGCGGCAAGGTCGTCTGGTTTCCGACGATCGCCTCGCCCGCGCACATCGCGCACCACCGCGAGCACCCGAACCTGAAGTTCCCCCAGCTCGCCGTCGACCTCATCCCCGAGGAGCCGATCGACGTCTGGGACGACGGGTCGCTCCGGCCGGAGGTGCACGAGATCCTGGTCATGATTGCCGAGGCGGACGCCGTGCTCGCCTCCGGGCACATGCCCGCGCGCTCGATTATCGCCGTGTTCGAGGCGGCGAGAGAGGCGGGCGTCCGGCGGCTCATCGTGAACCATCCAAACTTCGTCATCGAGGCCTCGAAGGGTGAGGTGAAGCAGATGGCCGAGCTCGGCGCGGTCATCGAGCACTCGCTGTGCATGTACGACGAGGAGTCGAGCTTCCACAACTGGGCCATCGACGTCCTCGTCGACTGGATTCGCTGGGTTGGGCCCGAGCGCTCCTCTCTGGGATCGGATCTCGGCCAGGCAGGCAACCCGTTTCCCGTCGACTCGTTCCGAAAGATCTGCCGGCGATTGCTCGAGGCCGGACTCACCGAGCGGGAAGTCCGGATGCTCGTCGCCGACAACCCGGCGCGGCTGCTCGGCGTCGATGGATGAGGCGATCCTCGCCCGGCACGGGGAAAGCGAGTACAGCGTGCGGG
>JALZFG010000153.1 GCA_030861645.1 Actinomycetota bacterium | reverse complement strand
GGCTACACCTTGAAGGTCCCGGTCGCGCCGAGGCACGAGGCGCGCGCTTCGCGACCCGCCGCTGCAGCAACAGATCGATACGTGCGTAGCGCTCGTCCCGCTCCATCCCTTCTCGGTCGCTCGGCTTGCGACAGGTGTGCCCGTTCGGCCGGCCCACACGCCCCGGCTGACGCGCGGAGAGTCGTTCAGTCCGCGACGACGCGCACCCTGCGGCCGTCCGCGCCGAGTCAGTTGAAGCACGCGTTGCGCGGTCCGCGCTCGTGCCGATCAACGACTATGTCGCGTACTCGTCGAACTGAGGCAGGTCGTCGGTGATTTCGAACCACGGTGCCTTGGAGCCGGCGAAGATATGTGCGGTCGGGCGAATACCGGGAGCATCCACCAGCGATCCGAGCGCGACGTGTATATAGCGGCCGTCCCGCACCACGGAGAAGAGCAGAGAGCCGCACGCACCGCAGCGCGTGTCGTTCAGGTCTTCCTCTCCGACGATTAGGAGTCGATCCTCGCCGTCGCTGATCTCGAGTCGCTCCCGCTCGATACCGGCAAACGCCTTGAACGCCGAACCCGTCGCAGCACGACAGCGGGAGCAGTGACAGTTCGCGGCGTACAGGAAGGCGTCCGCGACCCGATACCGAACCGCGCCACACTCGCATGCGCCGACGAGCATGCGAGTGTCGGCGTTGCTTCCGTACACGGTGCTTTCCATTGGCTCTCCGTTCTTCTCGTCTTTCGCTTCTGTGACTTCCGGGAGGTCAGCCTCCTGCGCGAGCGTGCGTCGCGAGGATCGCGCCCGTGGTCATCGCCTGGCTGCCGGGAAGAGGCGCTTTTCGCCGCCCAGGACGAGGGGGTCGATCATCCCCGGAACTCGTCGACGCCTCGACGTCGTTGTCGAGCACCTGCTTTTGGGATAGGTCATCGAAGTAGCGGAGGTGCCAGCCGCCGTCCTCGAAGCCGCGGCTCGTGTCCTCGTCCGCGCCGCCGGGCACCTGTGCGACCCCGTCCAGGCTCACGAAGTCGTTCACGATCACCCTGCGCATCTTGGTCTCCTTCCCGTCGCTCGACGGGTCAACATCTTCAGACGCCCAAACGGCGCACAGCTCATCGGTCGTCGTCCCCCACACGCGCCGTCCTCACCGAGCCTACGAGGATCTGCGGCGCGCGGAGCCGGGGTGGTGTTAGCCGTGGTCCCGTCGAAGCGCTGGCGCGCCGGCCGCTGCAAACGTCCCGCGCTCGAGTCGATCTCTAGCTGACCGTTTCAGCGCGCGCGCAGGCGGCGCAGAGCCCGGAGACGACGACGGTCGCGTCCACGGACAGCCAGCCGCGACGGCGGGCGTCGCGTAGCGCCTTTTCGATGTCGACCTCCGTGTCGATGTCCTCGACGGTGCCGCAGCGCCGACACGCGAGGTGGTGGTGCGCGTCGGGTCGTGGATCGTACAGAGTGGGCCCTCCCGGCACGGGCACGCGACGCACGAGCCCAAGGTGCTCGAAGAGCTCGAGCGTGGCGTAGACGGTCGGAAGCGAGAGGCCGGGCACCCGGTCGGCGACGGCGGCGAGGAGGTGCTCGGCACTCAGGTGACGATCGAACTCACGCAGGGCTCGATGGAGCAGGAGGCGCTGGGTCGTGACTCGCTGCCCGCGCTTCCGGAGCACATCGGCCAAGAAGTGATCCGCAGCAGCCAAGGTCTCGCTCATTCCAGCGCTAGTCTACCACGGTAGCTATTGCAACAAAGTTGCTATAGTGCTCCTGTGCAAAGAGCCGCTCGGATTGTCCTCGCGCGGTGGCGCGCCGCCGACGACCGCCAGCGGCTGCTGCAGGTCGTCCAGCCCGCACTCATCGGCCTTATCGACGGCGCCCTGTCGACCCTCGCGCCAATCTTCGCCGCGGCCTACCTCGCGGGCTCGCGATCCGCGCTGTTCGTGGGGCTCGCCGCCGCACTTGGCGCAGCGATCTCGATGGGCCTCTCCGAGGCGCTCTCCGATGATGGTGCGCTCACCGGCCGAGGGGCGGCGCTCGGCCGCGGACTGATCACGGGCGGCGCCACGTTCGTCGGCGGCGCCTTCCACGCTCTGCCGTTCGTCATCGCGGATCTCGGGACCGCGCTCACCTTCGCGTACGCGCTCGTGGCGGTGGAACTCGTCGCCATCGCCTGGATCCGCAGGCGGTATCTCCAAGTCGGGCTCGCTCGCTCGCTCATCCAGGTGACGTTGGGCGGTGCCGTCATTACGGCGGTCGGCATCACGCTCGGTCAGGGTTAGGCGCGTCCGCCTCTCCTGTTCCGCCAGCGACGACGATGCCCGCCAATCGCGAGGACGCCTCCGCTCGTGCGACGTAGGCCTGCGGAGGTGGACGTGGATCGAGGCCACGCGGTTCTCCTACGGTCCGGCGAGGGAGAGATCATTACCGAGCGGCCCGAGCGGACGATCCGCATCCTGGCAGACCGCGAGGAACTGGCGCTGACGTGGTTTCGGTACGAGCCCGGCGAGGAGGGGCCGGATCCGCACGTCCACCGGAAGCACACCGACGCGTTCTACGTGCTGGACGGGGAGCTCGAGCTCGGACTCGGCCCCGACGTACGTCGCCTCATCGCCACAGCAGGAACGCTCGCGGCCGCGCCGCCGAACCTCGTACACACCTTCCGCAACGCGAGCGACGCGAGCGCGGTCTTCCTCAACATCCACGCCCCCAGCATGGGGTTCGCCGAGATGCTGCGCGCGAGCCGCGACGGCAGGGATGGGGCGACCGAGCACTTCGACCAGTTCGAGCCTCCGGTCGACGGCGGCAGGCCGTTCTCGGACGCCGTCTTCCGCGGCGCCGGCGAGGGCGACTTTTGATCGTGGTCGGCGGCTCCAGAGTCATCTTCAAGGCCGAGCGCTCCGATGACGACGGCTTCTTCTCCATGAGTGAAGCGACTCTCGAGTCGCGCTTTCCGGGCCCGGTCCCGCACAGGCACCACGAGCTCGTCGACACCCTCTATGTCCTGGCGGGTACGCTCGCGCTCCGGCTCGGCGACGAGCGGGTTGTCGCGGCTCCGGGTGACTTCGCCCTCGTTCCGCCCGGGGCCGTTCACGCCTTCTCGAATCCCTCCGAGGAGAGCGTCCGTGTGCTCAACGTGATGGCTCCCGGTGGGTTCGAGCAGTACCTGAAGGATCTCGCCCGCGCCTCGCTCGCCGGCCCGCCCGAACCCAGGATGCTCGCCGAGATCGCCTCCCGCTTCGACTTCGAGCCGGCTCGGTCCTGAACAGCACGTGCGCGCTCGGCGGCGGCGTCGGAAGCTCCGAGGATCCCTCCCAACCGGTGTCTGCAGCGATGAGAGGCGGTCGGTGATCTCGTCAGGGGAGGGAGCGCCGGCGTCCCGGCGCTCGTCCGCTGCCAGACAGCCTTCCGGAGCAATCCGTGAAGCAGGAATCGCGGGACGGGCCGGAGTGCTCGCGCCCACGTCGCTGCCTAGCGGCGCCAACTCACAGCCCGTTCGCTGCTAGCCGGATCCAGGCCCCGAGGGGAGGCGTTCGTCAGCACGAGCTCCAGCGCACCCAGCGGCGGCAGCTCAACGCGGAACCACTCGCCGGGCGCGACGGGGATCGGCGGTACGACCGCGCCGGTGATCACGACCTCGCCCGCGCGCGGCAGCTCTCCGCAGCCGGCGAGCAGCTCGGCGGTCAGGCGGACGACCTCGACGATCTCGCCGGTGGCAGCTGCCGGGTCGCTCGTGGCTGCGATCTCGACTCCATCGCGCAGCACACGGCCGGTGACGCCCGTTGCGTCGTGCCGGGTCGCGTCGAAGGCGCCGAGCAGGAGGTGTCGGTGGAAGATATTGCCCGCGAGGATCTGGCGCACGTCCCTTGGCGGCGGGTGCACGTCGACGAGCTCGATCGCGGCCGCGATCCCCGCGACCGCGTCGCGCACCGCCTCCCAGGAGGAGTCGCCCGCGACATCGGCGCCGAGGCGGACAGCGATCTCCGCCTCGAGGGCCGGCGCCGCCCAGTCCCCGATCGGCACCTCGGCACCGTCGCCGAGGAGACTGGCGTCGGTGAGGAAACCGACCAGCGGCCGGTCGATCGCGAGCCGCTCGAAGGCCGCCGCGCTGCCGAAGCCGACTTTCCAGCCGATCGACCGCTCGCCCTCCCGGATGCGCGCGCGCCGCAGCGCGAGCTGCTCGCGCATGCCGTCGGCAACCCGAGGGTCGAGCGGCGTCATCCCTCGACGAGGTCGTTCTCCCCGGGGAGCGCGTAACCGGCCGCCTCGAGCGACCCGGCGCCGCTCCACCCCCAGAGAAGCACGACGTCGTCGCCCGAGGTGTTGTCGAACCCGTGCCAGTTGCCGCGCGGCGTAAAGATCACGTCGCCGGCGCGGGACGGCTCGCGGCCGCTGTTCGTGTAGATCTCGCCCTCGCCGCTGACGACGACGAGGAACTCGTCGCAGTTCGGGTGCAGGTGACGCTCGTGGCGGGCGCCCGGCGGGAGGATCGTCCGCCCGACGACGAGCTCGTCCGATCCCGCTTTGCGCGCGTCGATAAGGAACTGCACCTGCATGTCGATCCAGCCCTCGTCCTTGCGGAGCCCCTGCTCGAGGGGCACGTCCTCGATCCGCGTGCGATACGGCTCCTTCCGGGTCACGCCGTTCCTCCCAGCCTCAGGTACGCCTGGTGGACGCTCACGACGAAGTCGCGGTCGGCGCCGGGCGAGCTGCGCGCGGCGCTCAGCATCTCGCTCGCCGCTGCGCACGTCGGCACCGCCATTCCGAGGCGCCGGGCGAGCTCCTGTGCGAGCACGAGGTCCTTCTGCTGCAGCTCCACGTCGGCGTAGACGTCGGTGTCGTCGACGAGGAGCGGCGCGCGGTACCCGATCACAGGGGAGGCGATCACGCTGCTCAGCACCGCCTCGACTATCGCCTCACGCGCGACGCCCGCCTTCTCGACGAGCGCGACGCCCTCGGCGAGGGCGGTCACCGAGACGACGAGCGCGAGGTTGATCGCGACCTTCGTCAGGATCCCATGACCGTTCGGGCCCACGTACGTCACTTTCGGCCCGATCAGGCGGAGCACCGGCGCGAGG
>JALZFG010000150.1 GCA_030861645.1 Actinomycetota bacterium | reverse complement strand
GCTCTTCCCGGCGACGCGCCCGGCGAACGCCGTCGACACGATCGCCTCCCAGCCCTCCGGCGGCTCGGGTGGCTCGGGCGAGATGTCGACCTCGATGCCTTCGAGGTGCTCGAGGTACGGCGTCTCGACGCGGTCCCAGCCGGCGACCTCGGCGCCCCACGCCTTCGCCAGCACCGCGTAGGACGAGAGGCCCGCGCCCCCGATACCGGCGAGCCAGATGCGTCTACCCGCGAGCAAGCGCGACCAGCTCCTCGGCGACCGTCTCCGCGGCATCGGGTCGAGCGACGCGGAGCATCGCCTCGCGCATCTCGCCGAGCCTGCGCGCGTCAGCGAACAGAGCGCGCACGACGTCCGGCACCGCGCGGAGGTCGGATTCCGGGACGACGACGGCGCCGCCGCCCCGCTCGAAGTAGTGGGCGTTCTTCGTCTGGTGGTCCGCCGTCGCCCACGGCCCTGGAACGAGCACGGCCGGAAGCCCTGCCGCGGCAAGCTCCCAGACGGAACCGCCCGCGCGCGACAGCGCGAGATCCGCCGCGCCAAGGGCGGCCCCGAATTCGTCGGTGAACGGCAGCAGGCGGTAGTCGTCACGGCGAACGCGGTCCCGCAGCAGCTCGTAATCGCGCTCGCCGCAGAGGTGAAGGACGGACGGCCCCGTGGCGCCGAACGCCTCGACCGCGAGCTCGTTGAGCGGTCGCGCACCGAGGCTACCCCCGAAGACGAGCAGTACGGCGGACGCCGCCGGCAGTCGGAAGAGCCGGCGCCCCTCGTCGCGCGGGCGCGCGCGCGAGCGCGCCGGAATCGGGCGGCCGGTGACGCGGTACTTCGGGCCCTCGCGACCGTCGATGGGGAACGACAGGAACACGCGCCGTGCGAACGGCGTTGCCAGCCGATTCGCGAGCCCGAGATGCGCGTCCGCCTCCGACAGCGCTGCCGGGAGCCGCCGGGCCGCCGCCGCTACGACCATCGGACCCGCGACGTACCCGCCGCCGCCGAAGACGACGTGCGGGCGCCGGCGCGCGAGGATCCGCGTGCAGGCGACCGGCGCCCGAACAGCGCGCGCGAGGGTGCGGACAAGCATCACGCTCGGCCGCCGGGGGAGTCCGGAGATCGGAAACGTGTCAAGCTCGTAGCCCGCCTCAGGGACGAGCCGCGCTTCGGCCCGCTCCGGGGAGCCGGCGAAGCTCACCGTCACTCCTCGCTCCCCGAGCGCCTCGGCCACCGCCAGCGAGGGCAGGACGTGCCCCGCCGTCCCGCCGGCCGCGATCACGCACCGAAGCCCGCTCCCTCCCGTCACTCCCCGCGATGTTAAGGAGGACTCCCACCGACGCGAGCGCGATGACGAGGTTCGAGCCGCCGTAGGAGACGAACGGCAGCGGGATCCCCGTCAGCGGCGCGAGGCCGAGCACCGCGGCGAGGTTGATCAGCGCCTGCCCGCACACGAGCGCGGCGAGGCCGGCCGCCAGGTTCTTGGCGAAGGGATCGCGGCACGAGAGCGCAATTCGCAGGGCCGCGTAGGCGAAGACCGCGAACGCCGAGATGACGGCGACGACGCCGACGAGGCCGAGCTCCTCGCCGATGACCGCGAGGATCATGTCGGTGTGGGCCTCCGGCAGGTAGAAGATCTTCTGGACGCCCTGCCCGAGGCCGACCCCGAAGAGACCGCCGGAACCGAGGCCGATCAGCGCCTGCACCGACTGGAAGCCGGAGCCTCGGACGTCGTCCCACGGGTTCAGGAAGCTGAGCAGGCGCGCGCGGCGGTACGGCTCGATCCAGATCGCGAGCATCCCGACGGCCGTGACAACGCCCACGGCCGCGGCGATGGTCCGGCCGGGGGTGCCGGCGACGACCAGCATCGCAATCAGCATCGCGACGATCGAGATTGCCGTGCCGAGATCGGGCTGCAGGAGCAGCAGACCGAAGAACACCGCCACGAGGACCCCGAACGGACGAGCCAGCGCTCGCAGCGTCTGCGGGGGCCGCCGCGTCAGGTATGCGGCCGCCCAGAGGGCGAGCGCGAGCTTCGCGAGCTCGGCGGGCTGGAAGGTCGCCGGGCCGAGCGAGAGCCAGCGGCGGGCGCCGCCCGCGGCTTCGCCGAGGGCGAGGACCGCGAGGCAGAGGACGACGCTGACCACGACGAGCGTCGGCGCGAGCCTGCGGAGCACGCGATAATCGACCCGGGAGAGCGCGGCGAGCAGCGCGACCCCCACGAGCGCGTACGCCGCCTGCCGCTTCAGGTACGAGCTTGGGTCGTCGTCGCCGAGCGCTGCCGGCGCCGAGGTCGCGCTGTAGACCATGACGAGGCCGAAGGCGACGAGGCCGAGCGTGACGAGGATCAAGAGGTGCGACTCGAGCTCGCCCCTTCTCATCGCGCGAGCTCCTCGACGAAATGGCGAAACACCTCTCCTCGTTCCTCGAAGTTGCCGAACTGGTCGTAGCTCGCGCACGCCGGCGACAGGAGGACGATCTCCCCCGCCCGCGCCTCCGCCGCCGCGGCGCGTAGCGCAGGC
>JALZFG010000118.1 GCA_030861645.1 Actinomycetota bacterium | reverse complement strand
CAGCCGAGGACGTCGGCCCGATTCGAGTAGCAGGTCTCGACCTCCGCCCTGCACATCGGGTGCGGCTTTCGGGTCGCCTTGACGGCGCCGAACCCCGCCGTCCCCGACTCTGCGTGCCGCAGCAGATCGAGGTCGATGTCGACGGCGAACACCCGCTGCATGCACCCGACGTACGTGCGGCCGAACTCCTCGTACGCGTACAGGAACGGGCAGGAGCGCGTGACACACGCCGCTGGGTAGACGACCTTGCCGCAATGGGCCCCGCACCGCCGGCACTCGACCTCGTCCTGCGGCCGGAGCGGAAGCTCGCACGCCGCCGGCCTGGTGTCGGGCTCCATGGCGCGGATTGTGATCGCACGAACGCGGTCTTCGCAAGACTTGACAACCGCTGCGCGATCCGCTAGCGCCAATGGCCGAACGAGACGCGGCGAGGCCGCTGCGGCCCGCGAGGCTGAAGGGAGCCAGACCCCGTTGAGGCTGGTTGAGGGTTTGGCATGGGCGGGGCCAGACCCCGTTGAGGGTGGTTGAGGGTTCGTGCGGCGTGCCCTCGAAGGAACGTCTGTTCCTTCCGGCCGCAGCAACCGAGCGCACGGCGCGCGGCGCGACGGCTAGTGTCCCCTCCCGCGATCGTGTCCCGCCTCGGCCTCGGGAACGGCACGCGAGGCAAGGACGCGGAGAGCGCTCGCATGGCGGCATGCCGGGCGCGACCGAGGACGCGGCACGCGCAGCTTTCGAGGCTGGAGAGGTCGGGATGACATGGCGGGACGGGACACGGGGGTAGCGGCGTGGCGCGCGTCATCCTGTGGGCGTCGCTCGCGCTCGCGCCCGTCACGATCCTCGTCAACTACCTTGTCCACCCGGGCGAGACGCTGCTGTTCGTGCTCGCGTCGCTCGCGCTCGTCCCGCTCGCGTGGCTGATCGGGGAGGCGACCGAGCAGGCGGCCGAGCACACCGGGCCCGGCATCGGGGGCTTCCTCAACGCGACGTTCGGCAACGCGCCGGAGCTGATCATCGCGCTGTTCGCCGTCGGGGAAGGCCTCACCGAGGTCGTCCGCGGTTCTCTCACGGGAAGCGTCGTCGGCAACCTGCTGCTCGTCCTCGGGTTCTCGCTCCTGTTCGGCGGCCGGGGCACGATCGACCGGCGGTCGACGTTCGCCTCGCTCACGCTCGTCGCGCTCTCGGTCCTGCTCTTCCTGATCCCCGCCGTCCCGAGCTGGCACGGCGACCACGAGCGGCGCGCGATCGCGCTGCTCTCCTTGCCTGTCTCGGCCGTCCTGCTCGTCGTCTACGCCGCGGTGACGTGGGTCTCGCTCCGCAGGCACCGCCGCCTGCGCATCTCCGAGCCTGCCGTGGCCCGCGCGTGGCCGCTCAGCGTCTCGCTCGTCGTGCTCGGCCTCGCCACGGCCGCGACCGCCGTCATCGCCGAGATCCTCGTCCACTCGCTCGAGGCGTTCGCGGAGCGCGTCGGGCTGACGGACTTCTTCGTCGCCGCGGTGATCGTCGCGATCGTCGGCAACGCCGCGGAGCACGGCGGTGCGGTCGTCGTCGCGGCGCGCGGCAAGATCCGGCTCGCCGCCGAGATCGCCGTCGCCTCAAGCGCGCAGGTCGCCGTGTTCCTCGTCCCGGCCGTCGCGCTGCTCGCGTGGCTGATCGAGCCGCTCGCGCTTGCGTTCCGCGTCGTCGAGATCGTCGCGCTCGCAGCGTCCGTGCTCGTTGCCGCCGTTCTCCTCGCCGATGGCCGCTCGAGCCGCATCCGCGGACTCGCGCTGATCGGCGCGTACGTCGCCGTTGCCGCCGCCTTCTTCGCGGCCGGCAACCGTTGACTGCCGCTCGCGCGTCCGTTTATCTAGAGTGCGCGGATGAGCTCGCCCGAGAGCGACACGAGAACGACTCCGGCGGTCGTCTCGACCGATGGTCGGCCGGACGCCGTCGTCACGGCGCGCGAGCTCGTTCGCATCTTCGGCGAGGGCGATACGGCGGTGCAGGCGCTGCGCGGCGTCTCGCTCGACGTCCGTCGTGGGCGCCTGACGGCGGTGATGGGTCCCTCCGGATCGGGGAAGTCAACCCTGATGCACATCCTCGCCGGACTCGATCGCCCGACGTCCGGCGAGGTCGCGATCGACGGCACCGAGATCGGGATGCTCGGCGACAACGAGCTGACGAAGCTGCGCCGCGACCACGTCGGCTTCATCTTCCAGTTCTTCAATCTCCTCCCGATGCTCACGGCGGAGGAGAACATCATCCTCCCGCTCTCGATCGCCGGCGAGAAGCCCGATCGCAAGTGGTTCGCCGAGCTCGTGGGGCGCGTCGGGCTCGCCGACCGCCTGAGCCATCGTCCCGCCGAGCTCTCGGGAGGTCAGCAGCAGCGCGTCGCGATTGCCCGTGCGCTCGTCTCGAAGCCGAGCGTCGTCTTCGCGGACGAGCCGACCGGCAACCTCGACTCCGGGACGAGCCGCGAGATCCTCGAGATCCTGCGCGAGGCGGTCGAGCGCTACGACCAGACGACGGTCATGGTGACCCACGACGCCAACGCCGCCGCGATCGCCGACCGCGTGCTCTTCCTCGTCGACGGCGAGATCGTCCGCGAGATCGGCCGCTGCGAGACGGCGGACATCCTGCGGATCCTGGAAGAGCTCGGCGCGCGGTGATCCGCGTCGCGCTGAAGGGCCTGGCGGGGCGGAAGTTCCGGGCCGCCTTGACGGCGATCGCGATCGTCCTTGGCGTCGCGATGATCAGCGGCACCTACGTCCTGACCGACACGATCGACAAGGCGTTCGACGCCATCTTCGACGAGTCGTATGCCGGAACGGACGCGGTCGTCACGGGTAAGGGAACCGACATCAGCTTCCAGGGCAGCACGTCGACGCCGCCGCCCGTGCCCGCGTCGCTGCTCCCGAAGGTGCGGCGGCTCCCGGACGTGGAAGCCGCCACGGGCAGCATCATCGACGAGACCGCGACGAAGATCGTGACCAGGAAGGGCAAGGTCGTGGACACCAACGGCGCGCCCTCATTCGGCTTCGGGATCGACCCGGCCGAGACCCGGTTCAACCCGCTCAGGCTCCTCGAGGGCCACTGGCCCCGAAACGGCAATCAGGTGGTGATCGACGCCGGCACCGCCGACGACCAGGGTTTCAAGATCGGGGACAGCGTGCGAATTGCGACGCTCAAGCCGGTCAAGGCGTTCGACCTCGTCGGGATCGCGAAGTACGGCAGCGTCAGCTCCATCGGGAGCGCGACGTTCGCCGTCTTCACGATTCCGGAGGCTCAGCGGCTGCTCGACCGGGAAGGCGAGTTCGATGCAATCTCGGCGGCCGCGAAGCCCGGCGTCAGCGAGCAGCAACTCACAAGCGAGATCGCTCGAAGCCTGCCTCCGACGGTGACCGTTGAGACCGCCTCGCAGCAGGCGAAGGACGACAGCGAGGACATCAGTGAGTTCACGAAGTTCATCCGCTATTTCCTGCTCGCCTTCGGCGGCATCTCGCTCTTCGTGGGGGCGTTCGTCATCTTCAACACCCTCTCGATCACCGTCGCGCAACGCGCGCGGGAGTTCGCGACGATGCGGACGATCGGCGCTTCCCGGCGCCAGATCCTCTGGTCGGTCGTCCTCGAGGCGCTCGTCATCGGCGTGATCTCGTCCGTGATCGGCCTCTTCCTCGGTCTCGCGCTCGCGAAGGGCATCAACGCCCTCTTCGTCGCGCTGGAGATCGACCTGCCGACGACCGGCCTCGTCTTCGCCCCCCGGACGGTCATCGTCTCGCTCCTCGTCGGCGTCGTCGTCACGCTCCTCGCCGGTCTCGCCCCCGCGCTTCGAGCGACGCGCGTGCCGCCGATCGCCGCCGTGCGCGAGGGCGCCGTTCTCCCCCCGTCCCGTTTCGCTCGCTTCGTCCCCTACGTCGCGGTCGCCGTGATCGGGCTCGCGATCGCGCAGCTCGCGTA
>JALZFG010000103.1 GCA_030861645.1 Actinomycetota bacterium | reverse complement strand
TACGCGCACCGCTCGAGGCACGCCGCGTTCTGTGGTGGCCGCGGCCCGTCGACCTCGTGAAGCTGCGCCGCTGCGCCGAGCTCCTCGTCGGCGAGCACGACTTCCGCGCCTTCACCCCGACCGAGACGGAGCACGCGTCCTCCGTACGCATCGTGCGCGCCGCGCGATGGTCGCGGGCGAACGCCCACCTCGACTTCTGGATCACCGCCGACAGCTTTCTTCGCCACATGGTGCGCACGCTCGTCGGCACGATGCTCGAGCGACCCACCGAGCTGGAGCGGCTCCTCGAAGGTCGCCCGCGCAGCGAGGCCGGCGCGACAGCGCCGCCGTGGGCGCTGTACCTCGAGCGCGTCGAGTACTGACCGTGCCGCGCGACGCGGAGCCGGGCGGGGAGCGACGATACGATCTTCGGCGGTGAGCCACGGCGCCGTCCTGTTCGCTCTTCGGCGGCACGCTCGTCGCCGCGCGGGAGCAGCCGCTTGACGTCCTCGACCGGCACTCGCGCCGTCGAGCGGCGTGCGCGCGAGCTGCGTGAGGCGGTCTCGTATCACAACTACCGCTACCACGTCCTTGACGACCCGGAGATCTCCGACGCCGAGTTCGACCGGCTCTTCGACGAGCTCGTCCGCCTCGAAGAGGAGCACCCGGAGCTTCACGACCCGAGCTCGCCCACGGCGCGCGTCGGCGCGCCCCCCTCGGATCGGTTCCAGAAGGTCGAGCACCTGCAGCCGATGGGCTCGCTCGACAAGGCGACGACGGAGGAGGAGCTCGCGAAGTGGGCGGATGACGTGCGCAAGCGGCTCGATTCCGACGAGCCCGTCGCCTACGTGACGGAGCCGAAGATCGACGGGTCGGCGGTCTCGCTCGTGTACGAGAACGGCGTCCTCGTTCGCGGCGCCACGCGCGGCGACGGCGCGCGCGGCGAGGACGTGACGCCGAACCTGCGGACGATCAAGGCGATTCCTCTGCGGATGCGAACGCTCGACGGCGACCAGCCGCCCGCCGTCCTCGAGGTGCGCGGCGAGGTGTACATGCCGCTCTCGTCGTTCACGCGGCTCAACGAGCGCCTCTCGGCGCAGGGGAAGAAGACAGCTCCGAACCCGCGAAACGCGGCCGCCGGCTCGCTCCGCCAGCTCAACCCCCAGATCACGGCCGAGCGCGAACTCTCGATCTGGGTGTACGGCGTCGGCCACGTCGAAGGCGTTCAGTTCGAGACGCACCTCGAGACGCTGCAGTGGTTGCGCGAGCGCGGCTTTCGCACGAATCCCTACGTCGAGCGGCACGAGACGATCGAGGTGGTCGCCCGCGTGTGCCGTGAATGGGAGCGCCGGCGCGCCGAGCTCGACTACGAGATCGACGGGATCGTGATCAAGGTCGACGCGCTCGACCAGCAGCGGCGCCTCGGCTCCTTGCACAGCCGCCCGCGCTTCGCCCGGGCGTTCAAGTGGGCGCCCCTGACCACGCAAACGAAGCTCCACAAGATCCATATCCGCGTCGGACGGACCGGCGCGCTCAACCCATGGGCGCAGCTCGAGCCTGTCGAGGTTGGCGGCGTGACCGTCTCGACCGCGACGCTGCACAACGAAGAGGACATCAACCGCAAGGACATCCGCGAGGGCGACACGGTGATCGTCCAGCGCGCCGGCGACGTGATCCCCCAGGTGGTCGGGCCGGTGCTGCCGCATCCGGAGGCGACGAAGCCGTTCCGCATGCCGTCGAACTGCCCGCTCTGCGGCTCGGAGGTCGTGAAGCCCGAAGGCGAGGCGATGCACCGCTGTCCCAACCGCGCCTGTCCCTCGCGGGGGCTGGAGACGCTGATCCATTGGGTCGGCGCTGCGATGGACATCGAGGGCGTCGGCGAGCAGTTCGTCCGGCGCCTCTGGGGCGAGGGCCTCCTCCGCTCGATGCCCGATCTCTACCGCCTGACGGCCGAGCAGCTGACGCGGCTCGACGGCTACGGCGAGATCTCGGCGGCGAAGGCGATCGAGGCAATCGAGCGGTCGAAGCTGCAGCAGCCGTTCCGTCGCGTTCTGTTCGGTCTCAACATCCCGCAGGTCGGCTGGGTGACGGCCCAGAACCTGGCTCGTCACTTCGGCTCGGTCGACAGGCTCATGGCGGCGTCGCCCGAGGAGATCATGGAGGTCGAGGGCGTCGGGCCGGACCGCGCCGAGGCGATCGCCGAGTGGTTCTCGGACGGCGAGAACCGCGCGCTCGTCCAGGAGCTCCGCGAGCTCGGGCTTCGCGTGCAAGCGGGGCCCGAGGAACGACCGGTCGAGGGACCGCTGTCCGGCAGGGCGTACGTGATCACGGGCACGCTCGCCGACTACTCGCGGGAGCAGGCGAAGGCCAAGCTCGAGGCGCTCGGCGCCAAGGTCGGCGAGTCCGTCTCGAAGAAGACGACGGGCGTCATCGTGGGCGAGAATCCCGGCTCGAAGCTCGAGAAGGCGCGCCGCGCCGGCGTGGCCATCCTGTCCGAGCAGGACCTCACTCGCTTGCTCGAGGACTCGTCGTAGCCGTTCGACGACGGAACGAGCGGAAGCTGTCGCGGCGTCAGCCGGCGCGCGCCAAGACGGTCACGAAGCGATCCTGCGCCATCCGCGCCCGCCACGCGTCGACGGGCGAGCCGTTGTTGAGGATCGCGAAGGCGTAGCGCGCGTTCACGTAGCCGGCGAGCGCCGACGAAATGAGCGTCGTGCCGGTCTTGGCGCTGACCCGCCCACGTGTGGCGCGTCCACGCAGGCGACTGCTCAGGGTCCCGTTGCGGCCGGCCACGGGGAGAACGGCAAGGAACGCCTTGCGGAGCTGCGGCGACGACCAGGCCGCGTGCAAGAGTCGCGTGAGCGACTTGGCGGTGAGCCGGTCGAGCCTCGACAACCCGCTTCCGTCGACGATCTTGACGCCGTCGAGCGGGATCCCGTCCGCTCCGAGGAGCTGGTGCACCACCGCCGCGCCCGCGGCCGTCGCCCCGGCGCGGCCGAAGAGCGCGCCGAGCTGCTTGAGGACGAGCTCGGCCGTCAGATTGTCGCTTTCGTGATCCATGAACCGCAGCACCTTCCAGAGCGGCGGCGACTCCACGGTGCCGAGCAGGCGCGCGACGCGGATCGGCGCGCGTGTTGCCCTTGCTCGGCCGATCACCTTGACCCCTCGCGCCTCGAGTTCCCGCTTGAAAACCGCTGCGGCGGCAGCCGCCGGCCACGGCGTGATCGTCCCTCGGAAGACCGCGCGATCGGCGATGAGCGCAGACAGCGGGGCACACTCGTACCTGTAGTAGTACGACTTCCAACCGGGCGCCGTCCGGCGTGCATCGAAGAACGCTTCGTCGCCGAGAACCCGCCCGCGAACGACGCGGATCCCCGCCGCGCGCACGTCCCTCGCGAGCCGCGCCAGATCTACACTCGAGAGCGTCGGGTCGCCGTAGCCGCGCACCACGAGGTCGCCGTGCCACGTTTTCCCGGCCTGCGTTCCACGGGCGAGAACCTCGGTGTGGAAGCGAAAGGCGGGCCCGAGCGCGACGAGCGCCGCGTAGGTGACGGTCAGCTTCTCGACCGAGGCGGGAGCCAGGGGACGGGTCGCGTTGGCGGCGTAGACGACCTGGCCCGTTCGCAGGT
>JALZFG010000077.1 GCA_030861645.1 Actinomycetota bacterium | reverse complement strand
GGCCGGCGGTAGATCGCGGCCGTGCGCGCCTTGTCTGTGGTGACCTCGACGCTCGCCACCTGCGCGGAATCAGGCCGCACCAGGTACATCAGCGCACCGCCGGCATCAACCGCGGAGACGACCGGGTGGACTCCGCGGCGGGCGGCCTCCGCGCCGACGGCCTCTGCGGCCAGGCGCGCTCCCGCGTAGGTGAGCGCGGGGAGCTCGACCGTCGAGAATTCCGCCCCGGCCCCGGCGATCGAGACCGCCTCGTCCTCGTCCGGCGTCTCGCCGCTCGTGCCGACGGCGCCGACGGTCTCGCCGTCGACGTTCAGCGGGATGCCGCCCGTGAGGCAGCTCGCTCCGTGGAGCGCGAGCGCGCCGAGCCGTCCGCCGGTCACCTGCTCCTCCATCTCGCGGCTCGCGCGGACGAAGATCGCCGCCGTTCGCGCCTTGTCGAGGGCGACGCGCGAGCTCGCGACCTGGGCCCCCGGCGTGCGCCGGAGGCCGATCAACTCACCGGAGGCGTCGACGACGGCGATGACGACACGGGCGCCGCGGGCGAGCGCGTCGGCCTCCGCCGCGTCGAGAACGGTGTCGACCCCCGCCTCGTCGACGACGCGGCGTGTTCGAATGAGGTTCATGTCATGCCTCCTCCGGGTGGTGCTTTGCGAGCTCCTCCGACGGGGTCAGGCCGCGGACGAGAGTCGAGTACTGCGGTAGTTGTCTAGAGGCGGCCGACGTCGTTACACGTCCCCGTCGGCCGGGGCGCGCCGGTCCGGGGTAAGCCGTAAACGCGACGGCCCTTCCGCCCGACGAGACTCCTGTCGCCGTGCTCGCCGTCGCGCTCGGGTGGCGGCGGCTCCCCTCGGGGACGATGCCGCCGCCGAAGGCGGCGAAGGTATCCGCGATGCGCGCCACGCCCGCATGCACGCGAGCGAGTCTGCGGCGGCGCCGCCCGTGCTATGCCTGGCCGCGCTCCTGGATGGGCGGAGGGCTTCGGAACGGTGCAACCTCCTCGCGCAGGCTCTCGAGCTCGGAGGCGATCGCGTCCAGCGCCCCACGCCGCACCTGATCACGAGTCGACTGCGCCGCGAGCTCGAGCTGGCTCGACTGGTACAGCATCGCCTGCTCGAGAATGCGGGTGACCGGGCCCCTCGGCGGGATCTTGTGGATCTTGCCGTTCAGAATCATCCAGCCGCCCGCGTCGACCGCGACGCCTCCGAGGATGGTCGCGACGAGCCTCGGGACGTGCCAGGTCACACGCGAGAAGATCCGGATTGTGGCGGTGCGCGCGCCCGGATCGATCGCTTCGACCGCCACGCCGACCGATACCCCGCCTACCGCTCCGATCAGCTCCTTGCTGAAGCCCTCATCGGGCCCGAGGTCAAGCTGCCCCGCCTCTCCGCGCATCAGGTACGAGTGGTTGGCCTCGAAGCGATGGACGAGGACCGCGGGCCGCGGGATCGCCGCGTCCCAACCCTCGTTCATCCGGAACTCGGCCAGAAAGGGGCCCGGCAGCTCGGCTGCGAGCCAACCGGCGAGGTCTCGCCGGTGCAGCGGGCGGAGGACGACGGAGGTCTCGAACTCGGATGCGTCGCGCCGGAAGACGCGGCTCTCGTCGAGCCAGCCCCGGCCGCGCATGTTGGCGGCGTTGAGGCCAGGACCGATCAGGGTGTATTCGGGGTGGCTGGCCATGTAGCACGAGTTCCACGTGCTCATCGTGTCCCAGGGATCGGTGTAGTCGTCGAGCGACCCGTCCACGCGCGAGTGGTCGAGCCCATAGCCATGCCCCATCTCCTGCCCGAGGACGCTCGGCTGCAGCGAGCTCGGACCGCAGACGGCCTCGCCGCCGCCGCCCCACAGGTCCGTGTCGACGTTCGTCACGACGACGACGCCGAAGAACGGGCTCAAATCCTCGTTGTGGTCGGCTGCCGCCTGCCTCGCCCAGTCGACGAGCTCCTGACGGCCCGCCGGGTTCGCGCCGCTTCCCGTGTACTCGCTGTGCGCCTTCGGAAGCGTGAACCACCCGAACACCCGGTTCCCGGAGAGGTCGAGCGCGCCGTGGGACGCATCGCTGAAGTAGTCCGTCATGTTGCGGCTGCCCGCGCCGGCTGTCGTGAACAGCCGCTCGTAGAACGAGCGTGGCAGGGGCTCGCTGTCGTTGTCGTTGAACTTGCAGAGCAGTACCGCCCACCGAGTCGCCGTCGCCACCGCGATCACCTCCCAGAAGCGCTCTCACGACGAAGCTCGTCGCGCGGGCGAGTCTAACTCGGCCGCGCTCGCTGTTTTCGCGCACCACTGGAACCGCTCACCGAGCGTCTCGAATGGAGCTTCACCGCGCGACCACGCCCCGCGTTGATCGAGCGCTCGCAGCGCCCGGGCCTCGACTCCAACTGGCGGCGTGATCGCCAGCGAATTTCCGAGCGGAAGGGCTTAGCCCGAAGCGGCGAGCGTGGCGGCCCAGATCGCGGTGTCGGCCGTGACGTAGAGAACCTCGCCCCCCGTCCCGCCGAACGTGAAGTTGACGGCGCCGGGCAGCTCGATCTCGGCGATGAGGGAGCCGGTCGGCGCGAACACCTGGATGCCCCCGTCGAACGAGGCGTAGATCCGCCCGTCCGCGTCGACCTTGATCCCGTCCGGGTGCTCGGGCGTGCTGACGGCCAGCTCGCGGGCGCCGGCCAGGCGGACGCCGTCCTCGACGTCGAAGGCGAGGAGGTGATGAGGCGCGCCGTTGTCTCCGATGTAGAGGACACGCTCGTCGCGCGAGAACGCGAGGCCGTTCGGCTTGTCGAGGAAGTCGGCGACGACCGTGAGTCGGCCGACGGCCGCGTCGCACCGGTAGACGCGATCTCCAAGCTGGGGCTCGGGCCGGAACCCCTGCAGCCAGCCATAGCTCGGGTCGGTGAACCAGATCCCCCCGTCGCGCGCGACGACGACGTCGTTCGGCGAGTTGAGGGGGAGGCCGTCGTACGCATCCACGACGGTCTCGACGGCGCCGCTGGCGCGGTCGAGCCTGCTGATTCGCGCCGGCGTGCCCAGCTTGCCCTGCTCGCAGATGAAGAGGCGGCCCCCTTCGTCGAGCGTCATCCCGTTCGCCATGTTGGAGTCCTCCCGGACGACCGAAACGGTTCGATCGGCGAGCGCGAGCCGCTTGATCGACACGCGTTCCCGCCGGACGGTCGTGAAGTAGAGAGCGTCCTCGTCCGCGACGTAGACCGGCCCCTCGTGCGCGTCCGTCTCGACGACTCGCTCGAGTCGCCGAACGGCGAGGGCGGAAAGGGAGGCAGCGTGCAGTGTCATCGACGACTCGTCTCGGTCGCGGCCAGCCCGTTACACGGTTCCGCGGCCGTGGCTACCCCCGGCATCGGTCTGCCGTCTCCAGCAGCGTTCGTCGCCGATCTCGTCGCGCGTTTCGAGGCGTCGCCTCGGTCGTGTGTCGCGTGCGGCTGGGCTTGCCATATAGACGGTAGGATGAATATTGCTAGCCGTATGAAGACCACGATCGAGATCTCGGGCCCGCTGCTGAGCGCCGCGAAGCAACTCGCGGCGGCGAAGGGAACGACGCTGCGGGCGCTCGTGGAGGCCGGCCTTCGCCATGTGATCGACGAACACGAGCGCGGAACGACCTTCCGCCTCCGGGATGCCTCGTTCGAGGGGCGCGGCCTTCAGCCGTCGTTTCGCGACGCCGATTGGCACGAGGTGCGGGAGGCGTCGTACGAAGGCCGCGGCGCATGATCGCGGTCGACACGAATATCCTCGTCTACGCGCACCGCCGCGACTCCGAATGGCACCGAGCCGCCGCAGAGGTCGTGCGCTCTCTTGCCGAGAGCTCGGCGGCGTGGGCAATCCCGTGGCCATGCGTCCATGAGTTCCTCGCGATAACGACCCACCCGCGCATCTACGACCCGCCGACGCCGCTCGACCGCGCTCTCGACCAAGCAGAGGCGTGGCTCGAGTCTCCGAGCCTCGTCCTGCTCTCGGAGCGGACCGCCTACTGGCAGCAGCTCCGCGAGCTGATCGCGACCGGACGAGCGGCGGGCGAGCGCGTCCACGACGCGCGCGTCGCCAGCCTGTGCCTCGCGCACGGCGTTCGCGAGCTCTGGACGGCCGACCGCGACTTCGGCCGGTTCCCCATGCTCGTGGCCCGCAATCCCCTCGCGACCGAGCGCTGATTCAGTCCGTCGTCACGCGGCGACCTCCGCCGCTCGGCCGGTGGCAGTCGTCCGAGCGTCCAGCCGCGCCAGCAAGTGGTCGCCGACGCGGAGCGCGTTCGCCATCGCCGTCAATGCCGGGTTGACCGCGCTCGACGAGGGGAAGAAGCTCGTGTCGACGACGTAGAGGTTGTCGAGGTCGTGGGCCTGGCAGTTGACGTCGAGCGCCGAGCTCGACGGGTCGGTCCCGAAGCGGACGGTTCCCACCTGGTGCGCGACGCCCGCGATCGGAATCCGCTCGTCGCGGATGACCTGATTCGGGAGGAGGTGCTCGCGCATGTCGAGCCGCGGAAGCATGCCCTTGAGCTTCCGCAGCAGCCGCCTGTGGGGCTCGAGGTTGCGGTTCGAGTAATGCACGTGGACGCGTCCCTCGCGGTCGAGCATCACGCGGTTCTCCGGGTTCGGCAGGTCCTCCGTCGTTAGCCAGAAGTCGACGGCGTGCTTCGCGACGTAGTCGAGCACGAAGCCGGGCGTGGGGACCGGTGCTCCGGCGCGCAGCATCTGGCCGTCGGTCTTGCCGAGCATCTGGATGTGGCCGAGCGGATAGCCGAAGTCGTCCGCGCCCCAGTAGTAGTCGTTGAGGCCGAGTGTCTTCTGGAACCGCGTCATGTTTGGCTCCTTCGAGATCGCGATCACGGCCGAGTTGATGTGCGCCATGTAGTGGCGGCCGACGACATCTGACGAGTTGGCGAGGCCGTTCGGGTGGCGGTCATTCGCCGACTTCAGCAGCAGGAGCGCCGAGTTGATCGCGCCGCAGGAGACGACCACGAGGTCGCCGCGGTAGGTCTCACGCTCGCCGCTACGCTCGACGACGACGCCCGTAACCGTCCTTCCGCTCTCGTCGGTTTCGAGCTTCACCGCCTGCGAGTTCCGTACCAGGGTGACGTTCGAGTGCTCGAGCGCCGGCCGGATGCAGAGGACGTGCGCGTCGGCCTTCGCATCGACCATGCAGGGGAACCCGTCGAGCCGCGTGCAGCGGACGCAGCGGCTCTGCTCGTAGTCCGACTCGTCGAGGTCGACGCCGACCGGCAGGTGGAACGGCGTGTGCCCCATCCGCGCGAGATCGTCGCGAAGCTGCTGGATACGCGGCTCGTGGCTGACCGCGGCGTACGGGTACGGCCCGGACGCGGGCGGCTCCGTGGGGTCCTCGCCTCGCTGGCCGTGGACGAGGTAGAGCCGCTCTGCCTCGTCGTAGTACGGGGCGAAGTCCTCGTACGAGAGCGGCCATGCGGGCGAGACGCCGCCGTAGTGCCGCACTTCGCCGAAGTCCCTCTCCCGGAGCCGGAAGAGGATCGCGCCGTACATCTTGGTCTGGCCGCCGACGTAGTAGTGCTGGCCTGGGTGAAACGGGTTCCCGTCCTTCTCGTACCAGGTTTCCATCGTCTTGTACTTGTTGCGGACGAAGACCGCCCGGCTATCCCAGTTGTCGGGCTCGCGCCGCATGTAGTCGCCCCGCTCCAGCAGCAGGATCCGCTTGCCCGAGGGAGCCAGCCGGTAGGCGAGCGTGCCGCCGCCGGCTCCGGTGCCGATGATGATGACGTCGTACTCGTTGTTCATCGTGCTTCCTCCCGTCAGACGAGGGCGATCGGTGACACCCAGGCGCCGGTGGCGCCGCGGAGCTTCGGATGGGTCAGGATGAGCGCGAACTCGCGCACGCTGGCGGCCGCGAGCTCGGCCGTAGCGAGGTTCTCCACGACGAAGACGCCATGGCGGACGTTGAGCAGCTGGGGCACTTCGAACGGCCGGGAGGGGTCCTCGGCGGGGACGGCGCCGTAGCTCCAGGTGTCGCACCCCGTGAGCGCGACGCCCCGGCTCGCGAGCCAGTCAGCAAGCTCGTAGCCAGGCCCAGGCTCGCCGGAGAGGTACTTCTCCGCATCCTCCCAGTGCGCGCTCCAGCCGGTGTGAAAGAGGACAGCATCGCCCGGCTCCGGCTCGATCCCGCGGACGTCGTCGACGCGGATCACCCCTCCAGGGCCGAGCCCGCGGTGCGAGACGTCGACGAGCCACCCCTTCGTGACGATCTGCGGAATCGTCTCGGCGCCGAGGCGCGCCATTCCGGCTGGGCCGGCGAGCTCGGCGACGCTCCAGCCGTTGTAGCCGCGGTCGCCGATCTGCAGGTGACTAAGCGCATCGAGGTGGGTGCCGAGCTGCATCGTCGCGGAGACGATCTCGGTCACCCAGTTGACGCGGTTCTCGCCGAGCGGCATCGCCATGTTCGCGTGGTGGGCGGTGGTCACGAGCGTCTGGCGGAAGTAGCGGCCCGGGAAGACCGGGACGTTGTCGTCGAGGACGTGGCCGAGGTCATAGAGTCGACCCTCGCGGACGAGCGCGATCGCGGCGCGACGCTTGGCGTCGTCCACGTGGTTCAGCATCCCGAGCTGGTCGTCCGGGCCGAACGCCGACGGCCACCAGCGTTCCTCGTCTCGCGTGTGCGAGCCCCCGCTCGTCTGAGTCGTCGTGTTCGTCATTCCGAGGACCAGGGCTCGCGGAAGTCCGCGTAGAGCGTGAGACCGCCATCGACGAACAGCGTCTGCCCCGTGATGTACGCGGCGTCGTCGCTCGCGAGGAAGCACGTGACGCCGGCCATCTCGTCCGCCGTCCCGGCGCGCACCATCGGAATGTGCGCCTCGACCATCTCCTTCTTCACAGGGTCGTCCACCCACGCGCGATTGATCGGGGTGATCGTTGCTCCGGGTCCGATCGCGTTGACCCGGATCCCCTTGCCGGCGTACTCGAGCGCGAGCGTCCGCGTGAGGTTGTGCATCCCGCCCTTGCTCGTCGAGTAGCCGAGGTAGCTCGGCTTGGGAATCAGCTGGTGGACGCTGGAGATGTTGATGATGGCCCCCGGCGTCTCCGTCTCGAGAAAGCGCTTGATCGCCTCTCGGGCGCAGAGGAACGCCCCGCGAAGGTTGACCGCCAGCACCTTGTCGAAGTCCTCCGCCGAGAGCTCGTGCGAGGGCCGCGAGATCTGGATTCCCGCGTTGTTCACGAGCACGTCGATCCCGCCGAGCTTGT
>JALZFG010000069.1 GCA_030861645.1 Actinomycetota bacterium | reverse complement strand
AGCGTTCTCCGCGAGTCATCGTTGCTTCTCTCGTACGCGCGCCTTCTTCCCGACCTTCTTTCGCAGGTAGTAGAGCTTGGCGCGGTTCACGTCGCCGATCGCGGTCACGTCGATCTTCTCGATCTTGGGCGAGTGGAGCGGGAACGTCCTCTCGACGCCGACTCCGAACGAGTGCTTGCGCACGGTGAACGATTCGTGCACTCCGGCGCCCTGGCGCTTGATCACGATCCCCTCGAAGACCTGCGTTCGCTGGCGCTGACCCTCGATGACGCGGAAGTGAACGCGGACGGTGTCGCCGGCCTTGAAATCCGGCAGATCCGTGCGTAGCTGACGCTGCTCGAGGCTCTCGATAACGCGGTTCACGGCAGGAAGGGTCGGCGGCCGCCGGGAAAGAATCGTACCGAACGGCGGCTCGGCGGAACGGCGCTCCAGCCGCTCGGCGCTAGCGGAATCCGATTCGGTTCGGGGGCCAGTAGACCGCGAAGACCGGTCCAATCAGATTGTCGCGCGGGACCGATCCCCACCGTCGCGAGTCGCACGACTGCGGCCTGTTGTCACCCATCATGAAGTAGGAGTCCTTGGGGACTCGCCACGGCCCGCCCGTGTCGAAATCCCGGTTCGGAGGCTTCACGTAGCGCTCCCGCAGCAGCTTCCCGTCGATGTAGATCCGGCCGTCGCGCTCGCGCACGGTCTCACCCGGAAGACCGATGATGCGCTTGACGAACGTCCCGCCCGCGCCGCAACGCTCCTTCGCCTTCGCGGGCGTCTTGAAGACGACGATCTCGCCGCGCTTTGGGTCGCGGAAGTGGTAGATGAACCGATTGGCGAGGACGCGGTCGGAGAACCGTGCCAGGCAGCTGGGTTGCGGCTTCCCGCAGTGGAGCGTCGGCTCCATCGACGAGGACGGAATCCGGTACGGGTTGACGACCCAGGCCTTGATCGCGAGCACGATCGCAACCGCCCCGACGATGGTCACGGCCCAGTCGATCGCGACGCGCCACGGCCTCGGCAGGCGCCCGGTGAGGCGCTCGAGGGGGTTCCGGCTCTGGCGCCCTACCCGACGCTTCGCGATCTCGTCCGATCTCGGCTCTGTTCCTGTCTCCATTCCTCGATCCGAGCATGATCGCCGGACAGAAGTACGTCCGGCACCCGCCAACCCCTGAACTCTGCCGGACGAGTGTAATGCGGATACTCCAGTCCGCCGTCGAGCTCGTCCGAGAAGCTCTCCACGTGCCCGGACGCGTCGCTGCCGAGGGCGCCCGGCAGCAGCCGTGCGACCGCATCGACGATCACCATCGCCGGGAGCTCGCCCCCCGAGAGGACGTAGGGCCCGATCGAGATCGCATCCGACGCCAGGTGCGTCACGATGCGCTCGTCGAATCCCTCGAACCGGCTCGAGAGCAGCGTCACGCGCTCCTCCTGGGCGAGCTCGCTGACGATCCGCTGGTCGAGCGCCCGTCCCTGTGGCGTGAGCGCGACGACGCGGTGCTCCGGGACGCCGCCGTAGACGGCATCGAGCGCGGCGGCGACGACGTCGACGCGGAGGACCATTCCGGCGCCTCCGCCGTACGGGTCGTCGTCGATCTGACCGTTCCGAGCCGGCGTCGTGTCGCGGTAGTTGAACAGGCGGAGCTCCAGCGCGTCGCCCAGGACCGCCGCGAGTGGACGCTGCTCCGTGAGCCATGCGAACGCGTGAGCGACAGAGGTGAAGATATCGAGCTGCAAAGGAGCGTTCTCGCAGGTTAGCCCGGCTCAGCGAACCCGGGCTCGACAACGATCCTGCCGGCCGAGAGGTCGATGCCGAGGATGCAGCTCTCAGCGAGCGGGAGCGCGCGGCCGGTGTCGAGCTCGAGCACGTCGTTCGCAACGCCGGCGGCGACGCGGACAACCCGTCCGAGCGCCCGCCCGTCCCGCTCCACCACTTCCAGCCCCGCGAGCTGGAAGACGTAGTACGACCCCTCCGCGGGCGGGGGGAGGGATTCCCGCGGTACGGACAGCGTGGCGCCGCGGTGAACGGGACGGTCGAGCCGGATCACCGGCCGCCCGCCCGCTCGCTTCGATTCCCGGACGCGCGCCGCCTCGGCGCCGTCGACGTACAACGTCGAGCCCGGCGCGAACCGCTCGGGCGCCTCGCTCGCCTCCTCGACGACGAACGAGCCGTCGAGGCCGTGGGGGCGGCCGACGCGGCCGACAGGAATCAGTTCGCCGTCGTGGATGGCCGCCCGATCAACCGGCGATCCGGAGCACCATGCGCCGGCCCTCCCGGACTCCTCCGGCGCGGACGAGGGTGCGTAGGGCGCGTGCGACGCGCCCCTGCCGCCCGATCACCTTCCCGAGGTCGTCGGCCGCGACGTGCAGCTCGAAGACGAGTGCGTCGTCCTCCTCCGCCGTCTCGACGCGGACGGCATCGGGGTGGTCGACGAGGCGCCTCGCAATCTCGGCAACGAGCTCAGCCAAGGAGGTTCTTCTTCTTCAGCAGGCGTGCGACCTGCTCCGTCGGCTGCGCACCCTTGCCGAGCCACTCGCGCACCTTCGCCTCGTCGAGCTCGATCGTGGACGGGTTCGTCTGCGGGTTGTACCGGCCCACGATCTCGAGGAACTTGCCATCCCGCGGAGAGCGGGAGTCCGCCGCGACAATCCGGTAGATCGGGTTCTTCTTCGACCCGATCCGCGTCAACCGAAGTCTCACCATGCGACCGTTTCCCCTTCGAGCAAGAGCGCCGCCAGACGCTGCTCGCGCATCGTTTTCACGTCACCATTTCCTCTCTAGCGATTCCCGGCGAGTCCAGGGATCGCCGGAAGCTTCCCCTTCCCAAGCTGCTTCATCATCTTTTCCATCTGCTTTCGGGCCTGGAGCAGCTGGTTGACCTGCTGAACCGTCGTCCCGCTTCCGCGGGCGATTCGTCGTCGGCGAGAGCCGTTGATCAGCTGCGGCATCCGCCGCTCCTGGGGGGTCATCGAGAGCACGATCGCCTCGACGCGCTTCAGCTCCCGCTCGTCCACATTGACGCCGCGAAGCTCGTTGCCGACGCCCGGAATCATCCTGATGACGTTCTGGAGCGGTCCCATGCGGCGCAGCATCTTCTGCGCCTGGAGGAAGTCGTCGAAGGTGAACTGGCCGGCGCGCAGCCGCGCCTCCATCGCCGCCTGCTCGTCCGCCTCGATCGCCCGCTCGGCCTTCTCGATCAGTGTCAAGACGTCCCCCATGCCGAGGATCCGCGAGGCCATCCGCTCCGGGTGGAAATACTCGAGCTGATCGAGCTTCTCCCCGACCGAAGCGAGCTTGATCGGCTTGTCGGTGACCGCGTTCACCGAGAGGGCGGCGCCACCGCGCGCGTCGCCGTCGAGCTTCGTCAGGAGGACGCCGTCGAACGCAACGCGCTCGAGGAACGCCTGCGCGACGGAAACGGCCTCCTGGCCCGTCATCGCGTCGAGGACGAGCAAGACGTTGTGCGGCTTCACGCGGGCATGCACGCGCGCGAGCTCGTCCATCAGCTCCTCGTCCACGTGGAGGCGACCGGCGGTATCGACGATCACGACGTCCCGTCCCTGCTCACGCGCCGCGTCGATCCCCCGCGCCGCGACCGTGACCGCGTCGCCCGTCCCTCGGTAGACCGGAATCTGAATCTGGCGGCCGAGCTGCTCGAGCTGGTCGATCGCGGCGGGCCGCTGGAGGTCAGCGGCGACGAGCGCCGGCGCGCGGCCCTCCTTGCGCAGGAGGAGGGCGAGCTTCGCAGCCGCGGTCGTCTTTCCAGATCCCTGGAGCCCGACCAGCAAGATCACGGTCGGCGGGCGCCCGGCGAATGCGAGGCCGGAGCTCCCCGCTCCCATCAGCGCGGTCAGCTCCTCGTGGACGATCTTGACGACCTGCTGGCCGGGCGTCAGGCTCTTCGCCACCTCCGCGCCGAGCGCCCGCTCGCGTACGCGCGCGACGAAATCCTTGACGACGTGGAAGTTGACGTCCGCCTCGAGCAGCGCGAGCCGGATCTCGCGCGTCGCGCGCGAGAGCGTCTGCTCGTCAAGGCGTCCGCGCGAGCGGAGATCGCCGAGCGCCGCCTGGAGCCTGTCCGAGAGCGTGTCGAACACCATCGGCAAGTGTACTGGCGCCGCATTGACGTCCCTGGCAACGGCCCTACACTGCGCCCCATGACCGTTTGCGCCGTCTGCGGTGCGGACAACCCGCCGCGCGGCCGCTTCTGCCTCGCCTGCGCGGCGCCGCTGCCGGAGGCCCCGCCGGGGGCCGAGGCGCGCAAGACGGTGACGGTCCTCTTCTGCGACGTCAGCGGCTCGACCGACCTCGGCGAGCGCCTCGACCCGGAGGCGTTGCGACGGGTGATGTTCCGCTTCTTCGACGAGATGCGCACGGTGCTCGAACGCCACGGCGCCACCGTCGAGAAGTTCGCCGGCGACGACGTCATGGCGGTCTTCGGCGTTCCCGTCGTCCACGAGGACGACGCGCTGCGAGCGGTCACGGCGGCGCGGGAGATGCAGGAGGCGCTCGTGCGGCTGAACGAGGAGCTCGAGGCGTCCTGGGGCGTCACGCTCGAGATCCGCATCGGCATCAACAGCGGCGAGGTCGTGACGGGCGACCTCGGCACCGGGAAGACGCTCGTCACCGGCGACACCGTCAACACCGCCAAGCGAATCCAGCAGGCCGCCGAGCCGGGCGACATCCTCCTCGGCAGGGAGACGCACCGGCTCGTGCGCGATGCCGTCGCCGCGGGCCCGCTCGAGTCGTTCTCGCTCAAGGGAAAGCGGCAGCCCGTCTCGCCGTGGCGGCTGCTGGGAACGGGGGCAGAGCTGGCGCCGCGGCTCGAAGCTCCCCTGATCGGGCGGGAGCGCGAGCTCGCGCTGCTCGCACACCACTACGAGCGCGCGGTAGCCGAGGAACGCTGCCTCCGCGTCACCGTGCTGGGCGCGGCCGGGGTCGGCAAGTCGCGACTCGTCCGCGAGCTCGGCCAGCAGCTCCTCGGCGCCTCGATCGCGAAGGGGCGGTGCCTGCCGTACGGCGAAGGGATCACCTTCTGGCCCGTGCGCGACATCGTCCGCCACGTCGCACGGATCGGAAGCGACGACAGCCCCGAGGAGGCGCGCCGAAAGATCGGGCAGCTGCTCGCCGACGGCGAGGAGGCGAAGCGGGTCTGCGGAACGATCGCCTCCGCGCTCGGCCTCGGTGCCGAGGTTGCGCCCTCCGAGGAGATCTTCTGGGCGCTGCGTCATCTGTTCGAGAGGCTCGCCGAGCGGCGACCGCTCGTGCTCGTGGTCGAGGACATCCACTGGGCGGAACCGACGCTGCTCGACCTGCTCGAGTACCTCGAGGGCTGGAGCAGGGGCAGGCCGATCCTGCTGCTCTGCCTGGCCCGCCCCGAGCTGCTCGAGCTTCGGCCGTCGTGGGCGTCGAGCGAGACGGTGATGCTGGAGCCGCTCACCGAGCAGGAAACGCAAGAGCTGATCGTCAAGCTCGTCGGCGCGGGCGACGTGGGTACGGTCGCACGCGCCGTCTGGGACGCGGCGGAGGGCAATCCGCTCTTCGCCGAGGAGATGCTGCGGATGCTGATCGACGACGGGGTGCTCACGCGCGCGAACGGGGGCTGGGCGGTCGGCGAGCTGGGAGGCCGCGCGATCCCGCCCACGATCAACGCCCTTCTCTCCGCGCGACTCGACCGGTTGGACGCGGACGAGCGTGCCGTCGTCCAGCTTGCGTCGGTGATCGGGAGGCAGTTCGTCTGGGCAGGCGTGAGCGAGCTCGCGCCGGAGGAGCTGAAGCCCCGGGTCGGCGCCTGCCTGCAGGCGCTCGTGCGGAAGCAGATGATCTTGCCGGACGAGACGACCGTATTCAGCGAGGACACGTTCCGGTTCGCGCACATCCTCGTGCGCGACGCGGCGTACCAGTCGCTCCCGAAGGGTCAGCGGGCGCAGCTGCACGAGCGCTACGCCGGCTGGCTCGAGCGGCGAAGCGGCGCGCGCGTGGTTGAGTACGAGGAGATCCTCGGCTACCACCTCGAGCAGGCGTACCGCGCGTCGACGGAGCTTGGGCCGCTCGACGATCGCGGTATCGCCGTCGCTCGGCGAGCCTACGGGCTGCTCGCCGGGGCCGGCCAGCGGGCCCTCGTGCGCGGCGACGCGCCGGCGGCGGCGACGCTCCTCCGTCGAGCCTCCGTCGTCGGGCGAGCCGCCGGCGAGATGGTCGGCGAGCTGCTGGTCGACCTCGGTGCTGCTCTGCGGGAGTCCGGCGACCTGACAGGCGCGGACGCCACGCTCGAAGAGGCCGTTACCACAGCCGCCGCGGCCGCCGATCGCACGATCGAGGCGCGCGCCGCGGTCGAGCGAGCCCACGGCCGCCTCTACCGGTGGGACGGATCACCGGCGGAGCTGCAGCGTCTCGCGGACGAGATGGCCGCCCTCGTCGCAGCGGACGACGCTCTCGGCCTGGCGAAGACGCTCACCCTGGCCGGACAGGTCGACTACTTCCGCGGTCGGATGTCCGCCGCCGAGGAGACGTTCGAGCGGGCGTTCGCACAGGCGCAACGAGCCGAGGACCGGCAACAGGCGCGCTTCATCCTCAGCTTCCTCGCGCGCGCGAACCTCTACGGCCCGCGACCCGCGCCCGACGCGATCACGCGTGCCGAGGAGCTCGGGCGGCGGCTCTCACGCGACCACGTGACGGAGGCGGTGGCTGCCGTGACGCAGGCGCAGCTGGAGGCGATGCAGGGCCGCTTCGAGGAGGCGCGAACGCGCGCCGCAAGGGCGAAGGCGCTCCTCGAGGAGCTCGGGCGCTCCCTCTTCGCAGCGGCGGCCGGCATCGACTTGGCAACGGTCGAGCTGCTTGCGGGCGACGCCGGCGCCGCGGAGCGCGAGCTGCGCCTGGTCGTTGCGGCGCTCGAGCGGATCGGCGAGACGAGCGTCCTCTCGAGCGCCGCCGCGCTCCTTGCGGAGTCGCTCCTCGCGCAGGGGAGAGACGACGAGGCGGAGCGACACGCGGCGCTCGCGAAGGAGATGACGTCGGAGGCGGACGTCTACGGCAAGGTCGGCTGGCGGACGGTGCAGGCGAGGCTCTCGCTTCGCCGTGACGAGGCCGGGCGCGCGGAGGAGCTTGCGCGTGAGGCGGTTGCGTGCGCGAGCATGACTGACGTTCCCGCGCTCCGCGCTGAGGCGCTTACGGCGCTGGGCGAAACCCTGCATGCCGCGGAAGAAGCTTTGGGAGCCTTTCGCGAGGCGACGCGACTTTGGCGCGAGAAGGGCAACGTCGTGGCTGTTCGCCGGCTCGAGGAGGTCGCGGCGGCGGCGTAGCACCGGCTTCGCGGCGGCGTTCCGAGCCGGCGACGCGTGCTTCAGCGCTCGCTCGGGAGCCGAAGGCGCGCCAGCATGGCGCGATCACGCCGCGCGCGTCGGGCCGAGGGCACGTAGAGCGTGGCGAGCCCCGGAAGCTCGGCATCGGGGAGCGCCGCGAGCGGCAGCGGCCTTACGATCGGATCGGCGACGGGGTACGGAGAGGCCTGGTAGATCGTCACCTCGTGCTGCGGCCGGTAGTCGGCGAGCAGCCGCTCGACGAGGATGCGAATGCCCTCGCGGCTCGGGCGCTCGACCGCGCGCTGCTCGCCGATGACCGTGATTTGCCAGAGGATCAGCGCCGCGCTCGTATCGACGCGGCGGCGGTTCACGAGGAAGTCGGTCGCTTCGTAGCTCTGGCAGCCGGTTCGCCCGGGATTGATGCCGAGGTCGGCGAAGAGACAGTCCTCAGCGGAGATCCCGGGAAGCATCCTCGCCTCGAACCCCTCGCTCCGAGCCCGCTCGATCGCCTCGTGGGCCGGGTCCACGAACACGCCGGGATGACCGTAGAACGCCGCGCAAACCGAACGGCCCGCGCGCACGCACGACAGGATCTCCTCGACGATCAGCTCGTAGATCTCCCTCCTCGGCCTACCCGTTTCGTACGCGAATGCCCGGGCGGACGGACACAGCCGCTCGAGCCAGGCGGCCGCGACCGGGTCGGCGACGAGGTAGAGGACGTCGTCGGCACGCGTGAGCGCCTCGCGCGCCTCGAGCGTCAGCTGGCCGGGGAGCTCGATCCCGGTGCCGACAACGGTCAGACTGCCGCGCGGCTCGCCGATTAACCGCTCGCCATGACGATCCGCGGCCCCGCGTACATCACGATCGGCAGCCACTCCTCGTCCACGTCCGTCTCGGACTCGATCGCGCGCTGGATCCGAAGAACATCTCGGCTGAGCAGCACCTCCTGCTGCGCCTGCGTGAGCCCATACTCCCCCATCAGCGCGTTTGGATCCTCCGTGAACCGCTCGCGCCTGCCGGGGTCATCGAGGAGCGAGAGGACAAAGTCGAGGATACGCGGTTCCCGCGACTCCATCTCGGCTGACCCTACAACTCGGCTCCGAGGAGTGCAAGGTTCCGGCCGCGCGCGAGGCGGGAATAGAGGCGGGCAATCGATCGAGGGAGGAACGAATGGCCGACATCGCCAAGGTGATCACCGTCATCGGCTCGTCGCCGGAGAGCTTCGCGAAGGCCGCCGACGCGGCGGTGCAAGAGGCGGCGAAAACGGTGCGCGGCATTACAGGCGCCGACGTCGTCACGATGAGCGCCGTCGTCGAGGGCGATCGCATCAGCGAGTACCGAACGACGGTCAACATCGCGTTCGCAGTCGAGCGGTAACGGCCGCCCGCCGGCGGCGCACAGGAGCGGCGAGAGTCTCGACACGGTTTCGTCACGCGCGCCAGGTAGCGTCGACTCGGGGGACCCCCAAGGACACGGCTCGCGCGGACGCGTTACTCGGAGACGAGGGCGCGGGCGAAATCC
>JALZFG010000061.1 GCA_030861645.1 Actinomycetota bacterium | reverse complement strand
GAGCGACTCCTGCCCCGGGGGCCGGTCAGCGCCGAGGAAGAGTTGACCGGTTCCGCTGTCGCCCTGCTCGCGCTGGGAATCGTCGCCCTCGTAGTCGCGGCGACGAATCCGTTCGCGCTCCTGTTCGTCCTTCCCTCGCTCCACGCGTGGCTCTGGCTCCCGCAGGTCCGCTACGAGCGCGCCTGGGTACGCGCGGCCGTCTTCCTCGCAGGCCTGAGCGGCCCGGCGCTCCTCCTCGCCTCGTTCGCGCTGCGCTTCAGGTTGGGTCTCGACGCCCCCTGGTACATCGTCCGCCTCGTCGCCGACGGCGGCGTCGCCGTCCCGCTCGCGGTCGCCTTCCTCGTGTGGCTCGCGGCTGCGGGCCAACTCGCGGCCGTTTCGGCAGGCCGCTACGCACCGTACCCCGCGCCCGCGGACCGCTCGGCGCGCGGCCCCCTCCGGGAGCTCGTCCGCCGCCTCGTCCTCGCGTTGCGGCGGCCGAGCCGACCACACGAGCCTGTCCGCCGTCGCGCAGTCGGCGGCTAAGTCAGCGACAGATAGTCGACGCGTGAACCGGCGCCGAGGTCACCGTCGCCGCGCGCCACGAGCACCAGCGCGTCGGCGCCCGCCGCACGAACGATCATGTGCGATTCCTGGCCGCGAACAGGCTCGAGTAGGACCTCACCGTCCTGCTGTGCCGAGCGAGCACGGACGAGCTCGTCGCGATGGGGATTTCGCGGAACGGCGCGGCTGAGTTTTCCGGTTCGGAAGACGGGGCGGGGGTCCTTGAGACCCTGGAGCGCGAGCACCGCGGGACGAACGAAGAGCTCGAAGCCGACTAACGCCGAGACCGGGTTTCCCGGCAGCCCGAACACGAGCGTGCGACCGCGAACGCCGAACGAGAGCGGCTTTCCCGGCTTGACGGCGATCCCCCACAGAACTTCCTCCACGCCGAGCTCGCGCGCCGCGGCGCGAACGAGGTCGTGCGGGCCGACGGAGACGCCGCCCGATGTGACGACGACGTCCGCCTCGAGTCCGCGTTCGAGCGCCTCACGGTGGGCGTGCTCGTCGTCCTCCACAGTCGTCAGCCGCTCCACCACGGCGCCCGCGCGCTCGAGCTGCGCCACGAGCATCACACTGTTCGCCTCGTACACCTGGCCCGGAGCGAGCGGCCGGCCGGGCGTCTGCAGCTCCGTCCCCGTGACGAGCACGGCGGCGCGAGGGCGGAGCGCGCACCGAACCCCCGCGATCCCAGCAGCCGCGAGCGCGCCGAGTTGGGCGGGACCAAGCCGGACGCCCGTATCGCAGACGAGGTCACCAGCCCTCGTGTCGCCACCGGCCCGCCGGACGTTCGCGCCGCTCTCGACGCGCGGAACCTCGATCTCGGTAGCTCGCTCGACGACGTGCTCGATGGGAACGACGGCGTCGGCGCCGTCAGGGACGACGCCGCCGGTTGCGATCCCCATCGCCTCACCCACCGCGAGCGGCCGGGTGGCCGGCCGGCCCGCGGCGATCCGGAAACCGACGCGAAGCGTCCCCGGCGTGTCGCGCGAGCGAAGGGCGAAGCCGTCCATCGCCGAGCTCGCAAACGGCGGGAGGTCGACAACGGCGAGGGCGGCGTCGGCGAGGACACGTCCGGCGGCGGCGGCGATCGGCACCGCCTCCGGCGGAAGCGGGCGCGCGTGATCGAGGATCGACCGCTGCGCGTCCTCGATCGACAGAAGCTCAGGCACGCTCGCCATAACCTACGCGCTACAGCGGAACGGTCTGCGGCAGCAGGTACGCACACAGCGCGAGCGCGAGGAACTGCGCCGTTCGGTCCTCCTCGATGCCCGCGAGCGGCAGCACCCAGACGACGTACCACGGGGCGAGGTACGGCGTCGCAAGCAGAAGCAGGCCCGCCGCGAACGCGAGCCGTGCACGCCCGGCGGACGCCTGTCGCAGGAGCGCCAGATACGCGAGCGCAAAGCCGGTAAGCAGGAGGCCGAGCGCGACGTCGTCGGGAACGCCAAGACTCGCGAGCCGGTGCGGAAGCGCGAAGCGCGTCTCCTGGTTCGCATTCCGAGCGAGTGGACCGAAGGCGCCGAGCCAGCGCCACCCGAACTGCCAGGTCGCGCCAAGAACGACGGCTGCGGTGACGGCGGCGAAGGCGAGATGGGCGACCCGCCGACCGCTCGCGCGCGCCTCGACCGCTCGCAACAGCAGGAACAGCAGTGGAATCCACTTGACGAACACGGCGGCCGCCCAGGCGCCGCCCGCCCACTGCCTCCTGCCAGTCGCGGCGAGGGCGAGCGCAGCGACGACGAGCACCGCCATCCACGCGTCGTTGTGCCCGCCCCCGCCGAAGTGCAATGCGAGCAGCGGGTTCCAGCCGACGAACGCGCACGCGAACGCCGGTCGCCGGGCGAGAAGGGCGGCGAGCATGCTGACGCCGAGCATCGCGACGGCCGCGAGTGTCTTGTAAATCCACGCCGCCGCATCAGGTGACCCGCCGGCGGCCAGCGCGACCGGCTCCGACGCGAGCGTGAAG
>JALZFG010000058.1 GCA_030861645.1 Actinomycetota bacterium | reverse complement strand
CGCCGGCGTTCTCCGACAGCACCAGCACGCCGTCACGGGTGTTCACGAGCGGCGCCTCCTTCGCGACCAGGTTCATGCCGTCGAAGATCGCGTTCACAAGGAGCACGTCGAACTGCTTGTAGGCGGCGACAGACTTCGGGAAGTCGTCGTCGATCTGCAGGTCGATCGGGAACCAGCCGTCGCGCTGGAAGCGGTCGTTCACGCGCCGGGCCTCACGTTGGATCGCCCCTACGTACTCCGCATACTCCGGGATGTCCTGACGCGACGGATCGAGCAGAGCCAGCATGCCGACGCGCCCGTGCATCTCGGAATGCGCATCGAGATAGAGCTCGAACGCGCGGAACCCGCGCACGACGTTCTTCGACGGGTCGGTGCGGTCGACGCGGAGCACGAGCAGCTCCGGCCGGCGCTCGAGGAGCTCCCGCTCGGCGGCCCGCACCTCGTCGCTCGCGGCGAGATCCGCGAACTCGTCCGGGTCGAGCGAGATGGGGTGCGCCGTTACGCGCGTGCCACGCCCACCGCACGTCACCTCGCTTCCTGCGGCCTCGCATTCGGCTCCGATCAGCTCCTCGCACGCCCGGAGGAAGTTCCGGCGCCAGCGGTGGGTGTGGAAACCAACGACGTCGTTTCCGAGGAGACCCTCGTGAATCGCGCTCCTGATCGCCTCGGGGAGCACGTGCCAGTAGTCCGGCTGCGGCCACGGGATGTGGACGAAGTGCGCAAGCGACGCATCCGGGAACCGCTCGCGCACAAGCCGGGGCGCCAGGTACAGGTGGTAGTCGTGGAAGAAGACGGTTGCCTCGGGCTCGCGCTCGAGCTCCTCCGCCACGGCATCCGCGAAGCTGCGGTTGACGGCGACGTACCCCTCGTCCCACGCGTGGTGCAAAGCGGTGTCGAGCTGCGGCGAGTACGCGAGCTCCCAGAGGTAGTGCTGGAGGAACCACAGCACCGGGTTCGAGACGACGTTGTAGAACCAGTCGTACGCCGCCTCGTCGTGGACGACGAGGCGCAGCCGGTAGGAAGACCCGTCCCTCGCCGCCTCTTCGAACACATCGCCACCGGCGTCGTTCGCCGCGGCACGATCTTCGTCGCTCATCGCGCTCGCGACCCAGGTCACGTCGTGGTGCGTGACGAGACTTCGCAGGGCGGTGACGAGGCCTCCGCCCCCGCGGCCGGCAACGCGCTCTCCGTTCTCGCGCCGATACGAGACGGGGCCGCGATTCGAGACGACGATCAGCTTCCGCCGGTCTGCCATCCGGCGCAAGCGTAACCGCGGGCGCGAGGAAGGACTACGCCGCGGCGACGGTTGCAAGCTCGGCGCCGGCGGTGTCGTTGCCGAGCAGGCGGTTGAACAGGACGAGCCAATCTCTGAGCAGACGCGGCATGAGGAAGTTCCGGCGCACGTTCTCCTTCCCCCGGAGCGCGCGAGCGCGGGCGGCGACGGGATCGGCGAGGATGTCCAGGCAAGCGGCCGCGCACTCGCTCGACGAATCGACCAGCCACCCTGTTGCGCCGTCCTCGACTTGGTCGACGATCCCGCCGACCCGCGCCGCCACCGTCGGCCGTGTCTTCCACAGCGCCTCGCTGACGGTCAGGCCGAAGCCCTCGCGGATCGACTTCTGGATCACGGCGGCCGAGTGCACCTGGAAGGCGTTCACCTCGACAGCGCCCACGTTGTTGAGGTTGGAGAGGATGTAGATGTCCTGATCGCCGCCGGCGTAGGCGAGCGTCTGGTTGTAGAAGTCCCAGCCCTCCGGATCGTCGTGGGCCATCGAGCCGACGAGGGCGAGCTGAAGGCCCGGGTACTCCTCCGTCGCGAGCCGGTAGGCGTCGATCACGCCGAGAGGGTCCTTCCAGGGGTCGAACCGTGACACCTGGGTCAGCAGCGGGCGGCGCACGTCGATCCCGAACTGATCGACGATGTAGCTGGCGTCCTCGGCCGAGAGCGCCATGTTCTTTGGGGAGAGCGGGTCGATCGCCGGGGGCCAGATGTAGGCGGAGGGAAGCGCGCTGCCGCGAGGGACGTACTCGCGGCGATGGAAGACGGCCGCGTCGTAACGCGCCAGAGACGGGAGCACGAAGGCGAGTACGTCCTCGTTCGGCGCGGAAAGGTCGAGGTGGCAACGCCAAATCCAGTGCGCCCGGGAGTCCGGAAAGTGGTCGATCAGACCGGCCGGCTGCGGGTCGTGGATGATCACGAAGTCGTAGTCGTCCTCGAACTCGTGCGCGTTGCGGGCGCTGTAGCGGCGATAGGTCCGCTTCTGCTCGCGCGACAAGCCGAGCGGGCTCCCCTGAAGCGCATTGTGAATCGTCTTGGTGACGTCGAAGAACTCCTCGTGCCCCTGGACGATTCGCCACTCGACGTCGAGCCCCGCATCGAGCATCAGCGGCACGAGCGTGTAGTTGATCTCGGCCACGCCGCCGCCGAACGCGGTCGCGGAGATGTGGACGACGCGCTTGCCCGCCAACGGCTCGGCAAGCCGAAGGATCTCTTCCATCAGACCGCGACGAGCGATCGTCACGTAGTCCGCGAGCGACTTCCGTCCGACATTAACGATCTGCAACATCGAGTTTCCTCGACCCCTCGTTCGGTTGTAGCAGAGTTGCGTCCGTCGCCGGACCGAGAGCCGCCTAGTCGAGCAGCTTCACGATTCGGAGCCTCGAGCCGCGCCCATCCTCCCGCTCGCCGAGCTCGACCTCGTCGGCGAGCGCGCGGATGATCGCAATCCCGAGGCCGCTCTCGCTCAGCCCTTCGCGAGCGTCGGCCCGCTGCTCGGGCACGAAGCCCTTACCGTCGTCGGAAACCTCGATGACGAGTCGATCCGAGTGCAGCTCGTAGACGACGTCGATAACGCCCCCGCTGTCACCGTAGGCATGGCGAACGGAGTTCGTGCAGGCCTCGGTCAAGGCGAGCTTGAGGTCGGCAAGCGCCTCGTCGGGAAGCTCGCGCAGGGTGGACAGGCCGGCGAGAGCCAAGCGGCACAGCGTGATGTACTCCGCCTTCGCTGGGATCGTGAGTCGCACCGCGTTCGCGTCGTTTGTCATCGTCGTGGTCGCGTCGCGCCCCAGATCTTCCCACCCGGTCCGAAAATCTCACCTCCCTCGCGGAATGCTTACGAGCAGGAGCCAGAGGGGTGCGCGGGCCGCTGGGCGAGCCGCACGGAGAACCGTCGCTTCTTGGTCCCGCGCACGACGGTGAAGGCCGCGACTCGCCCCGGCCGGAGCCGTTGGCTCACGATCCGCACGAGATCTGTCCCGCTCCGAACCGGCGTTCCGTCGATCGCCACGACGACGTCGCCGTCGTCCCACGCCGTCCTTCCGAGGACGAAGCTCTCGCGGCGCCCGCCGTGGAGGCCGGCCCTCGCCGCCGGGCTCGCCTCCTCGACGCACGTGATTACAGCGCCGTACGCCGTTGCATACCCCAGCTTTCGGGCGACCGCGGGGGTCAAATCCTGCGTGGAGATCCCCACGTAGGCATAGCGGACGCGGCCATGGGCGAGCAAGTCGCGCATCACGCGCCTCGCGGTGTTGATCGGCACGGCGAAGCCGACGCCCTCGTTCACCCCGGAGTTGCTCCTGATCTGCGCGTTGATCCCGATCACACGTCCCCGGGCGTCGAAGAGCGGGCCGCCCGAGTTCCCGCGATTGATCGGAGCGTCCGTCTGAATCGCGTCGGGAAGCTGGTAGTTGGACGTCAGCGACGAGATCGAGCGCCGCGTCCCGGAGACGACGCCGACGGTCAGGCTGTTCTGGTTCCCGAACGGGCTGCCGATCGCGGCAACGGGCTCGCCGACGAGGATCCGGGAGGAGTCGCCGAGCGGAACCGGGGCGAGGCTATGGGTCGCCGGATCGATCTTCAGCAAGCCAACGTCGCTGTAGAGGTCCCATCCCACGACCCTGGCGCGGCCGCGGTCACCGTCCTCGAACTCCACGAAGACGCTCTCGGCAGCGCGAACCGGCGTGGACGGGGCGTTCGTGACCACGTGCGCATTCGTGAGGACGTAGCCGCTCGACGAGACGACGAAGCCGGAGCCCTGTGCGGCGTGCTCGAGCGGGGCGTCCTCGCCGAAGAACGAGTAGACCGTGACGACACCATTCCCGCGCTGGCGGTAGATGCGCGCCGGGTCGAAGCGGCCGGGCGGGATCGGAGCCGACGCGAGCTTCGCGGTGTCGCCCGGCCGCTGCTTCTCTCCCGGAACTGGGAGGACCACGGTCGTCGTTCGCCGCGCCTCGTCGGACTCGAGGCTCCGCGCGACCACGGCCCCGCCCAAGCCGCCGAGCACACCCGCGACGAGCGCGACGACCGCAATTAGACGCGACGGCACCGATCCACTCTAGCCCGCAACCGCTCGCCACTCGACGGACGGCTCATGCGGTTTGTCGGCGCGGAGCGTTTTCGCGCGAAAACGGGTCAGCCGACTCGCGACAGCTCGCGTCGCGCGCGGGATGTCTCCGTCGGAAGGCGAAGCGTGAACGCGGTATGCCCCGGCGACGACTCCAACTCGATCCGTCCACCCATCAGCTCCGCCAGCTCCCTCGCGATCGCGAGGCCGAGTCCGCTGCCCGACGTCACGGCGCCGTTGACGCGATAGAAGCGTTCGAAGACGTGGGCGGCGTGCTCCGGCGGAATTCCCGGCCCCTCGTCCTCGACGGCGAGCAACGCCTCCCCGTTCGCGGTGGTCGTCCGGACGCGAACGGGAGTGCCGGCGGGCGTGTGCACAAGAGCGTTCTCGACGAGGATGCGCCCGATCTGGAAGACGCGCTCCTCGTCGGCGACCGCGGACGCGTCCTCGCCGACGACATGCAGCGGATGCTCCTTCGTCTGCGCGACGCCGCGGAACTCGTCCGCGAGATCGCGCGCGACGTCCTCGAGCTCCACTTGCTCGCGCTCCACGTGTAGTCGTCCGGCGTCGAGGCGGGAGAGGTCGAGCAGGTCCGTCGCAAGCTTCGTCAGCCGCTCGACCTGCTCGCGCGCCGTCACGAGGAACTCCCGGCGCGTGTCCTCGTCGAGATCCTCGTCGACGAGCAGCTCGAGCAGCCCGCCGAGGGCGAAGAGCGGCGTGCGGAGCTCGTGCGATGCGTTCGCGACGAACTCGCGCCGCGCTCGCTCGAGCGCGCCGAGGCGCTGGCGCATGTTGTCGAACGCGACCGCGAGCTGTCCGATCTCGTCGCCGCCCGTGTCGATGACCGGCTCGTCGAACTTCCCCGCCGCAATCCGCTCCGCGGCCTGTTCCAGCCGACGGATGCGACGAGCGAACATTCGGCTCCCCAAGTACCCGACTCCGACCGCGACGAGGAGCGCGAACAGACCGGCGATCAGGAGCCGCCGCTCGACCACGTCGACCGTCTCGAGCGTGCTTTCGACAGGAGTGGAGGCAAGGATGAAGGGGGGCTGCGGGAACGCGCCGAGGATGGGAGGAATCGCCACCTCGAGGTAGCGCACACCGTGTCGCTTGACGACGCCGTTCGTGAGCTTCGCGGTGGCCGCAGCTCGTCGCGCGACGGGATCGTCGACGACGTCAGCCGGACGAAATTCCGAATCGCCGAGCGCGTGGAGCTCCAGCGGGTCACGGCTCTTGATCTCATAAACAGCGACGCGCGCGCCGACCGCCTGTTGCCACGTTTGAGCAAAGGCGTTCCAGTCGACCCCCTGAACGGCGTAGGGAACAGTGTCGGCCGCGGCACTCGAAATCGCAGTCGCGTCTTTCTCGAACTGTGACCGCTTCGCGTCGAGGAGCCGGCCCTCCAGCTGCGGGACGACGACGAGGTACACGATCCCAAGCGCGCCCGCCACGACGAGGAGCAGGGCGAGCGTGAGCCGCCCACCGACGGTGCGGACGGGGTTCACCGGTCGCGGAAGCGGTAGCCGACGCCCCGCACCGTGAGAATGAACTCGGGATGGCGCGCCTCGCGCTCGAGCTTCTCGCGGAGATGCCGCACGTGGACGTCGATCGTCCGCGGATCGCGGTAGTCGGCGTCGCCCCAGAGCGCCTCGAGGAGCTGGCGGCGCGTGTAGACGCGACCTGGATTGGAGGCGAGGAGCGAGAGGAGCTCGAACTCGACGTACGTCAGCGCCACCGGCCTTCCGCCGGCGTCGACCGTCCTCTTCGCCAAGTCGATCCTGAGCCCGTCGGTCTCGATGAGCTCCTCGTCCCGGGCCTCCTCACGTTGAGCCGTCGCTCGCCGGAGAAGCGCGCGGACGCGGCTGCGAAACTCGCGAATCGAGAAGGGCTTCGTGATGTAGTCGTCGGCGCCGAGCTCCAGCCCGAGGACCTTGTCGAGCTCGTCGTCGCGCGCGGTCAGCATGATGATCGGCACGGAGCTCGTGGCGCGCAGGCGCTTGCACACCTCGAGGCCGTCGAGCTTCGGGAGCATGACGTCGAGGACGACGAGATCGACGGCCTCCTCGGCAAATCGCTCGAGCGCCTCCTCTCCGTCGCGCGCTTGGACGACCTGAAACCCGTCTCGCTCGAGCGGGTAGGTCAGCAGTTTCTGGACTGATTCCTCGTCGTCGACGAGGAGAACGGTGGAGGAATCAGACATGAGGGACTCCCGCTTACGCCTCCGCGGCTTCCGACTTACTATAGCCCCGCCATGGCCGCGCCCTCGCCCCGACAGCCGCGGCGTCGGCCGCGGCGCGGCTCCGTCGAGCGGCCGATCAACGCCCGGACATACCGCGGCACGTGGCTCCTCGTCGGGATACCGCTCCTGGTCGCGGCATTCACCATGGCGCGGCCGACAGCCCTGCCGCGAGCGACTCTGCCGCCGGCGTTCGATGCGCAGCACGCGATCGAGCTCGTCGACGAGCTAACGGATACGTACCCCGACCGTCGCCCCGGAACGCCCGGCGCGGCGGGCGCCGCGAGGTGGGTCGAGCACCAGCTCGAGTTCCAGGGGTTCCGTCCGCAGCGGGATCGGTTCTTCGCGTCCGTCCCGGAGCGCGGGCGTGTCCCGCTGGTCAACGTCGCGGCGACCGCTCCCGGGCGCTCGCCGGAGATGATCGTCGTCATGGCGCATCGCGACGACGTGGGAGCCGGTCCCGGCGCCGACGACAACGGGTCCGGGACCGCCGCCCTCCTCGAGATCGCGCGTGCGTCCGCGAATGTCGCGACCAGCTCGGACGTCGCGCCAGCGGCGCGGGCATCCGGGCCGACGCACACGCTGCTTTTCCTCTCGACGGATGGCGGGGCGTTCGGCGCCGCCGGCGCAAAGCGCTTCCTCGAGCGGACGCCGAAGAAACGCATTATGGCGGTGATCAACCTCGATTCGCTCGGCGGCGCTGCCCCGCTCGCGATCCAACTCGCCGGCGACCGCCCTCGCTTCGCTCCCGCGGCGCTCGTCAGGACGGCGGCGGCGCGCATCGTCGATCAGGCCGCGCGCCAGGCCGAGACGCCGAGCATCCTGGCGCAGCTCATCGACCTCGGCCTCCCGTTCAGCACGTACGAGCAGGCGCCGTTCGTCGGACGCGGCGTCCCGGCAATAACGCTCACGACGTCACCGGATCGCCCGCCCGAGCCCGCCACGGACACGGCGAGCCGGCTGAGCGGGCGCAGTCTGCGTGACCTCGGGCGGTCCGCGCAGGCGCTCGTCGCATCGCTCGACCAGGCCGTTGAGGTAGCGGGCGGGACGTCCAGCTACGTCTACCTCGGATCGCGGATCCTGCCGGGCTGGGCGGTCGAGCTCGTGTTCATCACCGCCCTCCTGCCGTTCCTGATCGCGTCCGTCGACCTCTTTGCACGCTGCCGGCGCCGCCGTCTTCCGCTCACGCCGGCCATCCGGAGCTACTGCAGACGCGCTGGATTCTGGCTCTGCGTCGCGGGCGTCTTCACCCTCTTCGCCCTGCTCGGAGTCTGGGAAAGCCGCGGCGCTGGAATCCCGCCGCCCGGCGTCGGCGGCGTCGGCGATTGGCCGGTGCTCGGCCTTGCCGGTCTCGCCACCGTCGCCGCGGTCGGGTGGCTCGTCGCCCGAGAGC
>JALZFG010000046.1 GCA_030861645.1 Actinomycetota bacterium | reverse complement strand
GGGCCAGACCATGACGGCCAGCAGCGTCTGGAGCAGCCCGCCGGCGAGCACGAGCGCCGCTCGCCGGAGCGCCTCGCGGACGTCCGTGGGGACATCCTCGGCGAGGAGGAGCGCGAGGCCGGAGAGGAGGCCGAGGAACGCGGGGACCTGCCCGAGGGCGACGGACAGCCCGGCGATAAGGCCCCAAACGCCCATGAGGAGGACGGCGAGCCAGTCGTGGCGGCCGCCGATTAGTCCGACGAAGCTGGAGAACGCCATCGCAATGCTTGCGGTGAGCATGACCTGCGTTCGCACCCGATACGGGCTCCCGAGATCTGCGAAGCCGACCATGAGCGCGCCCCCGGCCACTGCCACGCCCTCCAGCACGCGCCCCGCAGCGACACCGATCGCGAGCGGCGCGGCTACGCCCACCGCACTGTGGAGCGCGCGACCGGCCGCGATGCCCGAGCGGTCGAGCGTGACCGCGTCACGCACGATCCGCCGCTCGAGCGCATCGGTCATGGTGAGGCACGCTACTCCAGCAGGGCGGTTCGTTCCTACGCGAACTGGGCCGCTAAGCCGCGCACGACCATCTCGAGAGGGAACTCGAACCGCTCGTCCGGATCGCCCTGGAGCAGCTGGTCGACAAGGGCGGTCGCCGAGATCAAGGCAGCGTCGCTGTTCGCTCGCGACGAGCTTGTCACCTTCCTCGGCGCGGAGCGAATCTTGATGTCCGTGCCGCTCCCCGAGCGCCGCTGCTGTTCATCGGCGACGTGCCGATTCCAGGCTGGCTATCGGGAAGGAGCGTGGGCTAGAGGAGGTTCGCAAGCTGGTCTCGCAAGCCGCGCAGCGACCGGCGTCACCGGTCACGACCTCCTGCGCGTCCCGCTTTCACAGTTCATCACCGCCTTGCGCCCGCTTCTCCGACGATCGCATGTTCCCGGGGGGCTACGCCGCTCACGTTTGCGCGCTCTTCGGCGGCTAGGGACGACAATCGGCTTCAAGATGCCGCCAATCTCCGCGGCTTCGCCGGCGCAAAGCTCTGGGGACCTTTCGACCGCCGGCCACGTAGGGGGCTATACTCGCTCGCTCGCGCGACGTCCCAGGAGCAGGGAGCGCGCCGAAAGAACCTCGCAATGTCAGAGGAGAACATGGTCAATGCGGTTCAGGGAGCCCTACGTGCGCGCGGGATCGAGGACGAGGTGGTCGCTGCCGGCCAATTCAATCCCCGCGGCCACAGCGGCGGCCTGTTCCTGGGCGCGCTCGCGGGCGACGACGTGGCGGGGGGCGTTGGCTTCGCGGCAGGTTCTTTGGCGGGGATGCATGCTGCCGGTGTTGCCCGCCAGCTGCCAGACAGCATGCTGGTCGGTGTGACGCCTACGACGGTGTACGGCTTCGCGGGTGCAAGCAGGCGCAAACACAGCCCACAGACCTTGCCTTTGAGGTCCCGCGCGCCGGACTCACCGTGAAGGTCCACCAGCGGCCGAACGTGCGCGTGCTCGAGCTCATCCATGACGAGAGCGGATCGCGGATCGAGCTCGAAGGCAGCCGCGTGCCCTTGACGCACCCGAAGGACGTGATCGAAGCGCTTCGTTAGCGGTCGAGGTCGCGTCGCGCGGCGCGAACGCACGCTCGAGGTTGTTATCAGGTTCGAAGCGTTCCACAACGCGGGCGCTCCCGGTGATCTGGAACGCCGGCGCCTTCGGCCTATGGAAGCGTGACTGGCCGCCTTACCACCCGCTCCTCCGGCGCCGAGTCGCGGCGAGAGTAGACCCGACGGCTTCCGCTCACGGGCGCCCACCCACGGCGCGGTGATGTTGCGAAGAACCTCGGCGGTTAGTCGTGGCCGACGCGTTCCCACACGAGCTCGGCCGTGCGTTGCACTCCCTGGAAGGTCATTGGTCTGGTGCTGAGCGTGAGCAAGTCGTTATCGAGCTTCGCGAATCTCACTTGCGCGTTGCCGATCCAGTTCGGATACGAGCAGACCTCGATGTGGTGGATCACGATGTCCTGGTCGGGCAGCACCTCGAAGGGCCCCGAGTAGGAGAGGTAGGTGCTGATCGCCTCGGATCGTTCCTCCGGCGTGCCCCCGAACGCGTCGGGTTCGCCATACCGGACGCGGTCGGCAGCCATGATCTCCACCGACATGTACCCATCGTGGTTGTAGAAGATGTAGCCGACTGGATTCTCGCCCAGGGGATCGACCGCCGAACCGTCGCTGGCGACGTTCTTCCACGACCGCAGGCGCCACGTCCCGATCAGGTCCTCAGCTTTCAATGTCAGCCTCCTTCGAGATAAGGAAGGATCTTGGCTTCCCGCATTCAGAATTGAAATTAAACCCGGTATCGGAGAGTCCCGGGTCTCGATCTTCCGCTCGTCGAAGAAGACCCGAAGCCACGGTCGAACAACGCATCGCTACCCGCAGCACACCGGTGTCTCTGCGCGCGCCTCAGAAGACGTCGTAGCCGCGACCGCCCGCCTCGCTGCCGCACCACGCCGGCGAGAGGATCGGCAGGCTCGTTTTGCAGCTATCAGCCGTCACATCAGCCGCGACTCAGGAATGGCGGCGCGAGAGCGCCCAAAGGCAGGTGAGTGGCCGCGTGACGACGATGAACAGCTCGGCTGTCCTAATGCTGTGGTGAGACGTCGGCGCGCGTTCGTCGCTCAACTCTCAGGGCGCGGGCGATGTCTTCGGGGGAGACCGCGGCGAAGGCGTGTGGGCACTCCGCCGTCCGTCACCGGCGGCGGAACGGCTGCATCG
>JALZFG010000389.1 GCA_030861645.1 Actinomycetota bacterium | reverse complement strand
ACCTGATGCTGCCCGAGCTCGACGGCTGGACGGTGATCCAGCAGGTGCGGCGCGAGGGCATCGGCACGCCGATCCTCGTGGTCAGCGCACGCGGGACGGAGCATGATCGCGTCCACGTGCTGGAGCTCGGTGCCGACGACTACCTGGTCAAGCCCTTCTCGATGAAGGAGCTGACGGCGCGAGTCGCCGCTGCCGCGCGGCGCGGCGTCCGCGCCGAGATGCCTCAGCGCGGCGATCCGATCGAGGTCGAGGAGCTCCGGGTCGATCCTGCGAACGTCCAGGCATACGTGGACGGCGAGAACGCCGAGTTGACCCCGACCGAGTTCCGCCTCCTCTACACGCTCGCCCTCGAGCGCGGGCGGGTGGTGACGCGCGACGAGCTGCTGCAGCGCGTGTGGGGGCGTCCGGCGAGCTACCGCGACCGGACGGTCGACGTCTTCGTGCGGAAGCTGCGCGAGAAGATCGACCGGCATGCGCCCCGCCACACGTTCATTCAGACGCGTTACGGCGTTGGCTACAAGCTCGAGCCCGTTCGGAAGTAGGGGTTTGGCCGCACGGCTGGTCCCCGCTCGTCTCGCTCGCGGAGGGAGGCGTTGGTGCGCCTGAGTCTGGTCCCGAGAACGGCCGAGTTCTACGAGCTCTTCTCGCGCGCGGGCGCGAACGCGGTCGAGACGGCGAAGCTCGCCGAGCGACGGTTCCGCGAGTTCCCGAACACCCGAATCAGGCAGGCGGACATCAAGGAGCGCGAGCACGAGGGAGACGACGTCACCCGCGACATCGTCCAGCTCCTGAACACCCAGTACGTGACTCCCTTCGACCGCGAGGACATCTACCAGCTCGCGACCACGATCGACGACGTCGTCGACCACATCGACGAGGCCTCCGACCTCCTCGAGCTCTACGGCGTGGATTCGGCGGCGCGCCCGGCGCTCGAGCAGTGCCGGATCCTGGTCGAGGCCGCTGAGCACCTCGCCACCGGCCTCTCCGAGCTCAAGGGCCTTCGCGGCGTTCAGAAGGAGCTCGTCGCTCTGAAGGAGCACGAGGACGAGGGTGATCGGATCGTCCGCGACGCGATCGCCGACCTCTTCCGCGATTCCCGTATCGATCCGCTGATCGTCATCCGCTGGAAGGACATCTTCGAGGCGCTCGAGGCCGCGATCGACGCGTGCGAGACGGCCGGGAACGTCCTCGGAAACATCGTCGTGAAGAACGCGTAGTCGTCCGAGCCCGCGTGGACGTCGATCTGACCCTCGTCGCCGTCGTCGCGGTCGCGCTCTTCTTCGACTTCACGAACGGCTTCCACGACACGGCGAACGCCATCGCCACCAGCGTCTCGACGCGGGCGGTTTCGCCGCGTCTCGCCGTTCTCGGCGCGGCGGTACTGAATATCGCCGGTGCATTCGTCTCCCTCAAGGTCGCCGCGACGGTCGCGACGGGTGTTGTCAACGCCGAGGTGATCACGCTCGACGTCGTGCTCGGCGGGCTCGTCGGAGCTATCACCTGGGACCTCGTCACGTGGTACTTCGGGCTCCCGACGAGCTCGAGTCACGCGCTCATCGGCGGCATCGCCGGCTCGGCCATCGCCGCGACCGGATTCGACGTCATCCACTGGGGCGGGCTCGTCGACAAGGTGCTGATCCCGTCGCTCGCGGCGCCACTCTTCGGCATCGTCGGCGCCGCGTTCCTGATGCTCGTGCTGCTCTGGATCATCAGGCGGCGCTCGCCCGGGCTCGTCAACCACGTCTTCCGGCGCCTCCAGATACTCTCGGCGAGTTTCGTCGCCTTCACGCATGGAACGAACGACGCTCAGAAGACAATGGGGATCATCGCTCTCGCGCTCGTCGCCACCGGTCACATCGCCGCGGACGACTTCTACGTGCCGACATGGGTAATCGTGACCGCGGCCGTCGCGATGGGAGCGGGGACGTACGCGGGGGGCTGGCGTATTATCCGCACGCTCGGGCAGAGGATCGCGAAGCTGGAGCCGCCGCAGGGTTTCGCCGCCGAGACCGCGACCGCGACGATCCTCTGGTTCACCGCGCACCTCGGATTCCCGGTGTCGACGACGCACACGATCAGCGGGTCCGTCCTCGGCGCCGGCGCCAGCCGACGGTTCTCGGCCGTCCGCTGGGGGGTCGCCGGCAACATCGTCCTCGCCTGGATCCTCACCATCCCGGCTGCGGGAACGATCGGCGCTGTGATGGAACTCGTCACGCGCCTCCCCGCCGGCGCCGCGATCGTCTTCGTGCTGATGGTCGCGATCGCGTCGCTCGCCTTCGGCGCCCGCAGCTTGCAGACCCGCGCCCGTCTCGAGCCCGCCTAGGCAGGGTCGCTCGCCGTGCGCTACCTCGCGCTCGTTTCGGACTACGACGGGACACTTGCCCACGACGGCGTCGTCGACGACGCGACCGTGCAGGCGGTCGAGCGCGTACGGGCGAGCGGGCGGCGCGTCGTTCTCGTGACCGGGCGAGAGCTCGACGACCTTCAGCGGGTCTTTCCGCGGCTCGAGCTGTTCGACCGCGTCGTCGCCGAGAACGGCGCGCTCCTCTACCGGCCCGAGGAGCGCGAGGAGGTTCCGCTCGGCGAGGCGCCTCCGCGCGAGTTCGTCGACGCGCTCCAGGCACGGCGGGTCGATCCGCTGTCCGTGGGGCGCGTGATCGTGGCCACGTGGCACCCGAACGAGGACGTCGTCCTGGACACGATCCGCGAGCTCGGGCTCGAGCTGCAGGTGATCTTCAACAAGGGCGCCGTGATGGTGCTGCCGTCGGGAGTCAACAAGGCGAGCGGCTTGCAGGCCGCGCTCGGCGAGCTCCGGCTCTCGCCGCACAACGCGGTCGGCATCGGCGACGCGGAGAACGACCACGCCTTCCTGACGCTGTGTGAATGCGCGGTCGCGGTCGAGAACGCGCTCCCAGCGCTGAAGGAGCGCTGCGACCTCGTGACCGATGCGGACCACGGCCGCGGCGTCGCCGAGCTCGCCGAGCGGTTGCTCGCGACCGACCTGCAGGAGCTCGAGAGCGAGCTCACGCGGCACGACGTTCTGCTCGGGACGCGCAGCGGCCAGGAAGTGCTGTTTCCGCCGTACGGCCGCGGCCTGCTCGTGGCCGGGCCGTCCGGGAGCGGGAAGTCGTCGCTCGCCGGCGGGCTCCTCGAGCGACTCGCCGAAGCCGGGTACCAGTTCTGCCTCGTCGATCCGGAGGGCGACTACGAGAGCTTTGCGGGCGCGGTCACGATCGGCGACGCGCAGCGGGCTCCGCGCGAGACCGAGACGCTCGAGCTGCTCGAGCGCTCCGACCAGAACGTCGTCGTCAACCTCCTGGGTCAGCCGCTGGACGACCGGCCCGGCTTCTTCCAGGGGCTCCTCCCCCAGCTGCAGGCGCTGCGGTCGCGCGTCGGGCGGCCACACTGGCTCGTCGTCGACGAGGCCCACCACATGCTGCCCTCGACGTGGCAACCGGCGTCGTCGACGCTTCCGCGGGAGATCGGCAGCATGCTCCTCATCTCGGTGCATCCCGACGCGATCGCGCCCGCAGCGCTGGCGGCGATCGATGCGGTCGTGGCGGTCGGCGAGGGAGCCGAGGACGTCTTCCGCAGCTTCGCTGCCCTTCGCGGGCTCGAGCCGCCGACCCTTCCCGACCGGGGCTCGGACGAGGTGCTGCTGTGGCGGGCGGGCGAGCGGCGCGCGCTCGCCCTCGAGCCTGCGGGCGGGAAGGTAGCGCTCCAGCGCCACCGGCGGAAGTACGCCGAGGGCGAGCTCGGCGAGGACAAGAGCTTCTACTTCCGCGGCCCCGACGGCCGGCTCAACCTGCGCGCCCAGAACCTCGTGCTCTTCCTTCAGCTGGCCGAAGGCGTCGACGACGAGACCTGGCTCCACCACCTGCGCGCCGGCGACTACTCACGCTGGGTGCGCAACGCGATCAAGGACGACGAGCTGGCGACGGAGATCGCCGCCGTCGAGAAGGAAGCGGTGGATCCCGCCGAGAGCCGGGCGCGGATTCGCGAGCTCGTCGAGGTGCGCTACACCCTGCCCTCCCGCCCCACGTCGGGCGCGGCCTGACGAGCGCGAACGACGCCGCGCGGCAACGTTCTCGTTCCGCCGGTATCTGAGCAGTCTGACCGCGCCAACCCTCGACCAACCCTCAAGGGGGTCTGGCCCCCGACCGACGCTGATCCCCAATCGGGGCTCGCGCGCCCGACCTAGGCGCGGCTAAGCGGGGTCGGGGTCAGGCGGCGGCTGCATCGCCGCGCCGGGAAGCGGGAAGGGCTTCGGCTTCGGCGTGGGCGCCGGCTTCCGCTCGCCACCCTTCTCCTCGCGTGGGGCGGCCGGCTGCTCGTCGGCGAAGACCGACTCCTCAGGCTCGCCCGCCAGCAAGCGCTCGAACTGGTCTTTGTCGATCGTCTCGCGCTCGATCAGAATCGCCGACAGCTGGTGTAGCTGGTCGATGTGCTCGCGGAGCACGTTCTTCGCGCGCTCGTGCGCCTCCTCGATCACACGCCGAATCTCGTCGTCGATCTCGCGCGCCATCTCCTCCGAATAGTCCGGCTCCGCCGCCATCTCGCGACCGAGGAACGGCATGTCGTGGTTGCGGCCGAGCACACGGGGCCCGAGCTTCTCGCTCATGCCGAAGCGCATCACCATCTGCTTCGCGGTGGATGTCACCTTCTCGAGGTCGTCGGCCGCCCCCGTCGTCACCTCGTGGAAGACGAGCTCCTCCGCCGCCCGCCCGCCGAGCGACATCGCCAGGCGGTCCATCAGGGCCGACTTCGTCGTCAGGTAGCGGTCCTCGCGAGGGAGCGAGATGGTGTAGCCGAGGGCCTGGCCCCGCCCGACGATCGAGAGCTTGTGCACCTCGTCCGTGTTCTCGAGGAAGTAGCCGACGAGCGCGTGACCGAGCTCGTGGTAGGCGGTGATCTTGCGCTCCTCCTCGGACAGGAGCCGCGTCTTCTTCTCGGGGCCCGCGATCACGCGCATGATCCCTTCCTCGAGCTCTTCTTGCTCGATCGTCTTCTTGCCGCGGCGCGCGGCGAGGAGCGCCGCCTCGTTGACGAGGTTCGCGAGGTCGGCGCCCGTGAAGCCCGGGGTTCCGGCGGCGAGCGTGTCGAGGTCGATCTGGGCCGCGAGCGGCTTCCCCTTCGCATGCACCTCGAGGATCTTCCGGCGGCCCGCGCGGTCTGGGCGGTCGACGACGATCTGGCGGTCGAAGCGGCCGGGGCGCAGCAGCGCCGGGTCGAGGATGTCGGGCCGGTTCGTCGCTGCGATGAGGATGATGTTGTCCTTCAGCTCGAAGCCGTCCATCTCGACGAGGAGCTGGTTCAGCGTCTGCTCGCGCTCGTCGTGGCCCCCGCCGAGGCCCGCGCCGCGGTGGCGACCGACGGCGTCGATCTCGTCCATGAAGACGATGCACGGCGAGGCCTGCTTTGCCTGCTCGAAGAGGTCGCGCACCCGGCTCGCGCCGACGCCGACGAACATCTCGACGAAGTCGGAGCCCGAGATCGAGAAGAACGGCACCCCGGCCTCACCGGCGACAGCGCGCGCCAGCAGCGTCTTGCCCGTGCCGGGCGGCCCGTAGAGCAGGACACCTTTGGGGATCCGCGCCCCGAGCGCCTGAAACTTCTTCGGATTCTCGAGGAACTCCTTGATCTCGTGCAGCTCCTCGACCGCCTCGTCGACGCCCGCCACGTCCTTGAAGCCGATCTTCGGCGAGTCGGGCGTCAGCCGTTTTGCCCGGCTCTTGCCGAAGCTCATCACCTTCGAGCCGCCGCCCTGGACCTGGTTCATGAGGAAGATCCAGAACGCGAAGAGGAGCACGAACGGGAGGAGACCGGTGAGCAACGACCACCAGGGCGACGAGCCCGTCCCCTTCGAGTCGAACTTGACGTGGTGGTTCTCGAGGACCTGCTGGAAGCGCACCTGCGACTGGTCGCTCGGGTAGTTGACCTTGACCTTCTTGCCGCTGAGCTCCGCCGTGATCTCGCGCTTGTTCGGGTTGAAGGTGACGTCCGAGACCTCGTTGTCCTTGGCGCCCTGAATCAGCTGCGAGTAGGTGATCTTCTCCGCCTTCTTCCCGTCGTTCATGAGCGTCTGGCTCGCCAGGTAGACGAGCAAGACGATCACGATGAGGGGAAAGAGCGCGGAGCGGAAGAAGCGATTCACGAGGGCTCAGCGTCAGCGTACCACCGTTGCTCACGTCGAACGGCGCTCGCCGGCCCGAGCGGCCGGCAGCCCGACGCCGCTCTTCGCCGGCGTGACGTTGCCGAGACGCGTTCGTAGCGCGGGGGGAGTCCCTTCCGCGCCGCCAGTGCCGTTCGCCCCGCCGTCAGTGTCCTTCGGGCATCAGCTCGTCGGCGAGGACGGCCACGTACGGCAGGTTGCGATAGCGCTCCGCGAAGTCGAGGCCGTAGCCGATGACGAACCGGTTCGGGATCTCGAAGCCGACGTAGCGAACCGGGATCTCGATCTGGCGCCGCCCGGGCTTCGTCATGAGCGCGCAGACCTCGAGCGACGCGGGCGCGCGAGCCTCGAGGTTGCGAATCAGGTAGGAAAGCGTGAGCCCGGAGTCGATGATGTCCTCGACGATCAGGACATTGCGACCCTCGATGTTGATATCGAGATCCTTGAGAATGCGAACGACGCCCGACGAGTCGGTCGCCGTCCCGTAGCTCGAGATCGCCATGAAGTCGATCTCGCAGGGCACGGCGAGATTCCGCATCAGGTCGGCCATGAAGAAGACCGCACCCTTGAGCACGCCGACGAGCAGCAGGTCGCGGCCGACGTAGTCGCGCGACACCTCCTCTCCGAGCCCGCTGATTCGGCCGCGGAGCGCGTCCTCGTCGATGAGGATCTCTCCGACACCCCGTTCCAGCTCGGTCTGCGTCACGAGGAATCCCTCCGCACGCGAACCCCCGGCGCGTCGACGATGCCGGGAACGGCGACGACCTCGTCGCCGCGGACGACGAGCGGCCACCCCTCGCGCTCCGACCGCGGCACCTTCGCGTCCACGAAGACGTCCTGAACCTTCTTCCGCCCGCCCGCGAGCCGGTCGCCGGCACGCCACCCGCGCACGTGGAGACCGGAAAGCTCGGTCTCGATCACCCACTCACCCCAGCGGACACGACCCTCGAGCGCGAGCGGGCCGCGCTCGAGCCAGAGGCGGTCGTACTCGCGCACCGCCTGCACACCGGCGCCGAGGTCGATCCGCTTCGACCCTTCACGAGAGGCGAGCAACGATAACAGGGCGTCCTCCATCTGTCTCGGCAGGCGCGCGCGCTCCTCGACGAGGCGCAAGAGGTTCTCCTCGGCGGCGGGATGCAGGCGGCGCAGCAGGGGAAGGATCTCCTCGCGGATGAGTCCGCGTTTCGTCGCGGCGTTCGACGTGTCGAGTCGGAACGAAAGTCCCTCGGCTCGACAGTACGCCTCCGTCTCCTCCCGGCGGACGACGAGCAGCGGGCGGACGACCCCGTCCTCGCGTTTCGGCTTGATCCCGCCCGGCGCGCCGCTCGCGACGAGTCGGTAGAGAATCGTCTCCACCTGGTCGGACGCCGTATGGCCCGTCGCCCGAAGGCGGTCGCCCGCGATCGAGTAGCGGACGCGGCGCAACTCGTCCTCCGTCCGGCCGTGCCCGGGCGCGTCGACGACCTCGGCGCCGAGGACGTCGCGGCAAAACGCCGCGTCGGCATCCGACGCGGCGCCG
>JALZFG010000032.1 GCA_030861645.1 Actinomycetota bacterium | reverse complement strand
CCTCGGGAGAGTTCACGTACTTCGCCTGGAGAGGATCGTCGTCGCGCAGGCGGCGTGCGCCGAAGCCGACGACACGCCCTCGCGCGTCGGCAAGCGGAAACAGGAGGCGCCCCGAGAAGTAGTCGTTCCCCCGACGGTTGACAAGACCTGCCGCTTCCAACTCCGCCTGGCGGAATCCCTTCTCGCCGGCCTTACCGGCAAGCATTCGCCCTCCCGGGGCGAACCCGAGCCGGAACTCTCGGCAAACCTCCTCGCCGAGCCCTCGCCGGGCGAGGTATTCGCGCGCTTCGGCTCCCGCGTGCGAGTCCCAGAGGTGGCGCTCGTAGAAGCGCGCGGCGTGCTCGAGCAGCTCGTACAGCCTCCGGCGCCGCTCGATCCTCGCCTCGTCGCGCGGGACCGACCGCTCGTACTCGAGCTCGACGCCGAAGCGATCCCCGAGCCACTCGATGGCGCCCGCGAAGTCGAGGTTCTCGCTCTCCTCGACGAACTTCACGACATCTCCGCCCTTGCCGCAGCCAAAGCAGTAGTACAGCTTCTCGGCGGGGTTCACCGAGAAGCTCGGCGTCCGCTCCTCGTGAAACGGGCAGAGGCCGGTGTAGCGCGCCCCGGCGCGCCGGAGCTGCGTCCGGCCGGCGGCTACGGCGACCATGTCGGCAGCGGCCTTGACGCGCTCGACCGAGTCCCGTGAGATCCGGGCCACCTAGAGCTCCGCGGCGAACGCGAGCGCGAAGCGGTCGGTCATGCCGGCAACGTAGTCCGTGACGCGCTCGACGAGATCGCCCCCGCCGGGGGGCAGCTTCTCCGGGTGCTCCAGCAGGTGCTCGAAGATGCTGCCGACGACGGCGCGCGCGCGCTGATGTTGCGCCTCCGCGCCGGGCCCCAGGTACACGCGCTCGTACATGAAGCGCCGCAGCGAGAGCATCGCCTCGCCCACCTCCGGGCTTTGGCGGATATCGCCCTCGCGCTGCGAGGTCTCGACCAGGTCGTGGACGAGGCGGTCGATCCGCCGCGAGCCCGTCGCCCCGAGCAGCTCGATCTCCACGCGCGGCAGGTCGCCGGTAGAGAGCACCCCCGCCCTCACGGCATCGTCGATGTCGTGGTTGATGTAGGCGACGCGGTCGACGAGGCGGACGATCTTCCCCTCGAGCGTGTCGGGCTCGCGCGCGCCCGTGTGGTTCAGGATCCCGTCGCGCACCTCGTGCGTGAGATTGAGCCCGCGGCGGTCGCGCTCGAGCGCGTCGACGACGCGCAGCGAGTGCTCGTTGTGGCGGAAGCGGCGCCCGAAACGCCCGCGCAGCGCCTCGTCGAGCGCCTCCTCACCGACGTGTCCGAACGGGGGGTGGCCGAGGTCGTGCCCGAGGCCGATCGCCTCGGTGAGGTCCTCGTTGAGCCGCAGCGCACGGGCGGCGCCGCGCGAGATGCAGGCCGTCTCGACCGTGTGCGTGAGGCGTGTGCGGTAGTGGTCGGGAGGGTCGATGAAGACCTGCGTCTTGTGCTTCAGGCGCCGGAACGCTTTCGTGTGGACGATTCGGTCGCGGTCACGCTGAAACGGCGTGCGGAGCCGGCAGGGCTCCGCCTCGGGATCCAGCCGACCGCGCGTCTCGTACGAGCGCACGGCGAGCGGCGACAGAAAGAGCTCCTCCCGCTCGCGCGTGAGGAGCTCGAAGCTGTCCGCGACACGGCCGGCGAGCTCGGGCACCTTCGGTGAGCTTAGTGCTTGCTGCGGCCGGTGGAGACGCAGTTACGGCGTCCCGTCCGCCGACGCTGACGACCGGCCTCCTTGACTTCTGGTCGCTTGTGTCGTTTGATGTGAAGGACTGCGGGGCGTGCTCTCACGCCGTAACCCGAGAAGGGAGGAGCCATGAGCTCTGCCAGCCGCGGGACACGAGTGGCCGTCCTCGTGCTCTCGGTCGCGGTGCTCTTCGTGATGCTGGCGCCGGCTTCGGCTTCAGCCGCCGCCAGTGCTCAGGCCTCGTGCACCGGGATCGCCGTCACAGCCGTAGCC
>JALZFG010000466.1 GCA_030861645.1 Actinomycetota bacterium | reverse complement strand
CACGCGTCGTCCCCTTCTCCGGCCGATAGGCCGGCAGCCTCGGTTCCCGTGTCTGCTACATACGTCCGCGTGCGACGACTGCTCCTGCCCCTGCTCGTCGCGCTCGTCGCCTCCGTGCTCGCGCCGGGCTCGGCCCGCGCCGCGCACCAGTGCGCGCTGCCCCACGCGAAGCCCATGTTCATCGACTTCGCCGACGGCTCGACGCCGTACTGGCGGACGTTCGCGCGTCCGGGCAACGTCGTCGCAGCGGCCAACTTCGTCTCTCCGCCCCGAATCAGGGTGTTGGGGGCGAAGACGGTCTACATGGACGTCAACTTCCGCCACCGCATCGGGACGCCGACGAAACCGGAGGATCCCGCGACGGTGGAGGAGCGCGCCAACAGGATCTACGACTACGCCGCCGCCGCGATGCAGTGCCGAACCCCCGTGATCGCGCTCAACGAGCTCTTCGGAGCGAGGACCGCGACCCCGTGGTCGGAGGGAAATGCGAAGTATCGTGCGAACGTCCTCCTGTTCATGCGAACGCTCGCGGCGCGCGGCGCTCGCCCCGCCCTCCTCATCAGCACGCGGGCGTACACCGGCGGGGAGGCGGGCGAGTGGTGGCGGGAGGCGGCCCGGTACGGCGACCTGATCCGCGAGGTCTACTTTCCGGCCCCGGCGATCTACCGGCAGGGCCCGCTCCTCGGCAGTCGCTCGCTTCGGATCTACTTCCGCGGGGCCGCGACGAACCTGCTCGAGATCGGAATCCCTCCCAGCCGGATCGGCCTGATGCTCGGATTTCAAACAGGGCGGGGACTCGGCGGCCGCGAAGGCCTCGAGCCGTCGCGGGCGTGGTTCGAGGTCGTCAAGTGGCAGGCGCTCGCCGCACGTCAGGTCTCGCGCGAGCTCGGCCTCGGCTCGGTGTGGTCGTGGGGGTGGGCGGCTTGGGCCCCGGCGGAGAGGGATCCCGACAAGCTGCCGGCGGCGTGCGTCTGGCTCTGGGCGCGAGACCCGAGGCTGTGCAACGGCCCGAAGGCGGCGGGCGCAGGATTCAACGCGTCGCTCCGGCAGGGGCAGATCGACTTCCCTCGCAGCACGCAGTGCACCCTCGACGGTCGGCGGATGCGCGCCGCGGCGCTCGGGCGTCTGGCGACCCTGACCGGCGATCGGGAGGCGGGGTTCAGCGCGCTCTACGCCAGGCTCGTCGAGAGCGGCGAGGTCCGGATCACGCGCAGCGCCGTCCTCGCCGCCGAACGCGGGATCGTCGCCGGCCGCTTCTTCGGCAGCTTCGCCGCCTACCGGGCTGCCTTGGCGCGAGCCGGGGCGACGGTCGGCCTCGCCCGTGGCGTGATCGCCGACGAGCTGCGGCGCTCAGCGATCCGGAGTCGCTTCCGCGTCGCGTACCCCTCCGGCGACGAAGTGCAGCGCTACTACGAGACCTATGGAGCGACGCCGGCGCGCGTGGTGGCCGCATCGCCCGCTCCGTGGTGGCTGAACGGGCGCGCCCGCGGTGTCGCGCTCGCCTCCTCGGCGCCGCCGGCCGTGTTCAAGCTCATCTCCGGCCGGCGGGCTGCGGTCTGGACGCCGAGCGGGACGATCAACGTGCGCGCCGTCGGGCGCCCGCGTCCGCTCTCCTCGTTCAGCCTCGAGCAAGCGCGGCCGGCGATCGTCGCGGCGCTTCGCGATCTCGCCCGTCGCAACGCCTACGTCCGCTGGACGGTTCTTCGCCAGAAGAAGGCCTCGAGACGGCTCGTGTGCCTTCGCGACGACCTCCCCGCGGTTGACGCCGTCGACCTGACGGATTACCTTCCGTTTCTCGCGGTCCCGTAGCGCGGGCCCGAGTGCGCGTTCGGCGTGGTTGACGCGTCTGCGCGCGCTTCGCTACCATGGAGTGCGGTTGGCAGGCGTCCGGCCTGGCCGACCTTTGTTCTGTCGGGGACCGAAACGAAGGAGCAGATGCCCACCGTCAATCAGCTCGTGCGCAAGGGTCGTGTCCCGCCCAAGTCGCGGACGAAGACCCCTGCCCTCCGCGGCGCGCCGCAGAAGCGCGGCGTGTGCACGCGTGTCTACACCCACACGCCGAGGAAGCCGAACTCGGCGCTGCGGAAGGTTGCGCGCGTGCGGCTGACGAACGGCATGGAGATCACCGCCTACATCCCCGGCGAGGGCCACAACCTGCAGGAACACTCGGTCGTGCTCGTCCGCGGAGGCCGTGTCGCCGATCTGCCCGGCATCCGCTACAAGGTCATTCGCGCCGCGCTGGACACCGCCGGCGTCGCCGACCGTCGGCAGGGCCGCTCGAAGTACGGCGCCAAGCGAGGCAGCTGATGCCGCGTCGCGCCGACGTCCAGCCCCGGCCGGTCGTGCCGGATGCGGTGTACGAGTCCGAGCTCGTGAGCCAGGTCATCAACAAGGTGATGGCGCACGGCAAGAAGAGCCTCGCGGAGAGCCTCGTCTACGACGCGCTCGCGATCGTCGGCGAGCGCACCGGGCAGGCACCCGTCGACGTGCTCGAGCAAGCAATCAAGAGCCTCACGCCCGTGCTCGAGGTTCGGAGCCGCCGCGTCGGCGGCGCGAACTACCAGGTCCCTGTCGAGGTTCCGCCGCGCCGCGCGCGGACGCTCGCGGTCCGATGGCTCGTCCACTACGCCCGGGAGCGGCGCGAGAAGGGGATGCCGCAGAAGCTCGCCGGCGAGATTCTCGACGCCATCAACCAGCAGGGCGGCGCCTACAAGCGCAAGGACGACATGTACCGGATGGCGCAGGCGAACAAGGCGTTCGCGCACTACCGCTGGTAGGGGGACGAGGTGGCGACGAGGCAAGCGACGCGCCGCAAGATCGCGCTGGACCGTGTCCGGAACATCGGGATCATGGCCCACATCGACGCGGGTAAGACCACGACGACCGAGCGGATCCTCTACTACACGGGGCGGACGCACCGGATGGGAGAGGTGCACGAGGGTGCCGCCGTCATGGACTGGATGGCGCAGGAGCAGGAGCGCGGGATCACGATCACGTCGGCCGCGACGACCGCGTTCTGGCGCGACTTCCGCATCAACCTCATCGATACGCCGGGGCACGTGGACTTCACGATCGAGGTCGAGCGGAGCCTGCGCGTCCTCGACGGCGCGATCGCCGTCTTCGATGCAGTCGCGGGCGTCGAGCCGCAGTCGGAGACCGTGTGGCGGCAGGCCGACCGCTACCGCGTCCCGCGGATCGCGTTCATGAACAAGATGGATCGGACGGGCGCGGATTTCTTCGGCTCCGTCCGCTCGATGGTCGATCGGCTCGGGGCCGAGCCCGTGCCGGTCCAGCTGCCGCTCGGCCAGGAGGAGAACTTTCGGGGCGCCGTCGACCTCGTCGAGATGCGTGCGCTCGCCTGGCTCGACGAGCTCGGCACGAGGTACGAGGTGGAGGAGATTCCGGTCGAGCTCATCGAGCAGGCGCAGGAGTACCGCCGTCAGCTGATCGACGCCGTCGCCGAGCACGACGACGAGCTGCTCGAGACGTATCTGATCGACGAGGACGCCGTCACGCCGGAGATGGTCCGGCGCGCGCTGCGCAACGCGACCCTCGAGATCGCGGTCACTCCCGTGCTCCTCGGCTCCGCCTTCAAGAACAAGGGCGTGCAGCCGCTGCTCGACGCCGTCACCGACTACCTGCCGAGCCCGCTCGACGTCCCGCCGGTTCACGGGCTCGACCCGCGAACCGAGCACGAGCTCTCGCGCCGGCCGGATCCGGACGAGCCCTTCGCGGCACTCGCCTTCAAGGTCATGGCCGACCCGTACGTCGGACGTCTGACCTACATCCGCGTCTACTCGGGAACGGTCAAGGCCGGCGATCGCGTCGTCAACACGACGAACGGCCGTACCGAGCGGATCGGGCGCATCCTGCAGATGCACGCCAACCACCGCGAGGAGCGCGACGAGGTCGTCGCCGGTGAGATCGCGGCCGTCGTCGGCATCAAGCACACGACCACCGGCGACACGCTCGCCGTGCAGACCGCGCCGATCCGCCTCGAGTCGATGACGTTCCCCGAGCCGGTCATCTCAGTGGCGATCGAGCCGAAGACGAAGGGCGATCAGGACAAGCTCGCGACGGCGCTCCAGCGGCTGACGGAGGAGGACCCGACGTTCCGCGTCCGCACCGACGAGGAGACCGGCCAGACCCTCATCTCGGGGATGGGCGAGCTCCACCTCGAGA
>JALZFG010000448.1 GCA_030861645.1 Actinomycetota bacterium | reverse complement strand
GATCGAGCTCGCGACGAAGGACGATGCCTCCTTCTGGTCGGTCGTCGAGGAATTCTCGATCGAGATGGTCGTCGGGCTCGCGATCGGCCTCGCGGGCGCGGCGCTCCTGGTTCCGATCATGCGCCGCGTCTCCCTTCCGAACGAGGGCCTCTACCCCCTTCGGACGCTGGCCGCGGCCGGCCTGATCTATGCGGTCGCCACGGTCGCGCACGGGTCCGGGTTCCTCGCGGTCTTCGTCGCGGGCGTGCTGATCGGCGACGTCCGCGCCCCGTACAAGGCCGAGGTCGAGCGCTTCCACACCTCGCTCGCGAGCCTCGCCGAGATCGTGGTGTTCGTCGCGCTCGGGGTGACGGTCGAGATCGGGTCGTTCGGCGAGCAGCACATCTGGCGCGACGGGATCCTGCTCGCGCTCCTGCTCGCGCTCGTCGCCCGCCCGCTCGTCGTCGGCCCGCTGCTCTTGCCCGCCAGGCTGCGCGCCGGGGAGCGGCTGTTCGTCATGTGGGGCGGGCTGAAGGGAGCCGTGCCGATCCTGCTCGCCGCTTTCGCCGTCCTCGCCGAGGTCGAGGGGGCTCAGCGCCTCTACGGGATCGTCTTCGTCGTCGTCGCGCTCTCCGTCATCGTCCAGGGCTCGAGTCTCCCGTTCGTCGCCGCGAAACTCCGCGTCCCGATGCGGGACGTCGAGCCCGAGCCGTGGGACCTCTCGATCCGCCTCCGCACCGAGCCGCGCGTCGTCCGCCGCTACATCGTGGCGCCCGACGCGAGGGCGGCGGGCATGACCATCCGCGAGCTTCCGATCGGCGGGCGAACCTGGATCAGCCTCATCATCAGGGACGGCGAGCCGGCGCAGCCGCGGGGGTCGACCGTCCTCGAGCCCGGTGACGAGCTGCTCGTGCTGACCGAAGCCGAGGACGCGCGCGGTCTGCGGCGGCTGTTCGAGGCCGACCGCACGCCCGAAGAGACCGAGACTCTGGCGGACGAGCTCGCCTGAGAACTTCTACGAGCTCGCCTGAGAGCGCCTCAGTACTCGAAGAACCCCCGCCCCGTCTTGCGGCCGAGGTTCCCGGCCTGCGCCATCCGGACAAGGCGGGGCGGCGGCGCCATCCGCGGCTCGCGCAGCGCTTCCCAGAGCGCTTCGGACGCGTGCACGTGCACGTCCACGCCGATCAGGTCGATCAGTGCGCACGGCCCGATCGGCCAGTTGAGGCCGAACCGCATCGCGCGGTCGACGTCCTCGGGCGACACGCGCGCCTCGTCGATCACGCGCACGCAGTCGTTGAGGAGCGGGATCAGGATCCGGTTGACGACGAAGCCCGGCGTGTCGCGGCAGGCGATCGGCTCCTTCCCGAGCCGCTGCGCGAACGCGAACGCGAGCGCGAAGACGTCGTCATCGGTGAGATCCGTCCGCACCACCTCGACGAGCTTCAGGACGGGAGCCGGGTTGAAGAAGTGCAGCCCCACGACGCGCTCGGGTCGCGAGGTCGCGGCGGCGAGCTCGGTTACGGGAAGCGCGGACGTGTTCGTCGCGAGGAGCGCCTCCGGCCCGACGACGCAGTCGAGCTCGGCGAAGAGCTCGCGTTTGGCCGCGAGGTCCTCGACGATCGCCTCGATCACGAGATCGCACCTCGCGAGCTCGTGAACCTCGGTCGTCAGAGACAGCCGTCCGAGCACGGTGTCGCGCTCGTCCGCCGTCATTCGCTCCTTCTCGACGGCGCGGCCCAGGTAGCGCTCGATCGTCGCGCGCCCGCGCTCGCCGAGCTCGTCGCTGATCTCTCGGCCGACGGTCTCGTAGCCCGCCTCGACGCAGAGCTGCGCGATCCCCGCCCCCATCGTCCCGAGGCCGACGACCCCGACCCTGCGTATCTCCATCCCGCTATCGTCGCAGAGCTCGCGACTCCGGGTCCTCGACCGCGCCCGCGCGCTCGACGCGCTCGAGCCTCCCGCTGCCAGCCGCGATCGTCCGAATCGCGGGGCGGCCTCGCTCAGCGGCGCGAGCGAGCGGTCCTGCTTGCGGGCCAGGCCTTACAGCCGCTCGATGACCGCCGCGATCGCCTGGCCGAAGCCGATGCACATCGTCGCAACCCCGTAGCGCTCGCCGCGGCGCTCGAGCTCGCCGAGCAGCGTCGCCGTGATCCGCGCTCCCGTCGCCCCGAGGGGGTGACCGAGCGAGATCCCGCCCCCGTTCGGATTCACGTCGTCCATCCGGTCCTCGAGCCGCGCGTCGCGGACGAACTGGAGGGCGACCGACGCGAACGCCTCGTTCACCTCGATGACCCCGACGTCGTCCCACGACAGCCCCGCACGCGCGAGGGCGCGCTCGCATGCCTGCGGGTTTCCGTGCAGCATCAAGCGCGGATCGACGCCGGCCAGCCCGAACGAGACGAAGCGTGCCCGCGGCTCGAGCCCGAGCTCGGACGCCCTGCGGTCGCTCGCGATCAGCACCGCGGCCGCGCCGTCGCAGATCTGGCTCGAGTTTCCGGCGGTCACCCTGCCGTCCGGGAGGAAGGCCGGGCGGAGGCCGGCGAGCGCCTCGGCCGACGTGTCGCGCCGCGGCGTCTCGTCGACGGCGAAGACGCGGCCCGGCGCCGTGACTACCGTCGCCGCTGCCGCCCCCGCCGCGCCCGGCGTCCCGTCGGC
>JALZFG010000430.1 GCA_030861645.1 Actinomycetota bacterium | reverse complement strand
CGATGGTTGAGCGTCACTGGCGCTTCTTTCCGCTCTGGTACTACGAGGAGGCGATCGTGGCGCGGGATGCCGAGTTATGGCGGCTCGACATCCTGCTCGAGGGTGTGTTCGATCTGCTCGCCGTTCTGGCCGCCCTCAACCGGCTCTACTTCACCCGCTTCGAGCTGAAGCAGCTGCGCGTCCTCGTCGCGAAGATGACGCTCGCGCCGCCCCGGCTCGCCGATCGGCTCGAGTCACTCTTCCGCCTCGATCCGCACGCCGCCGCCGAGGAGCTGGGGCGGCTCGTGGACGAGACACGCGCGCTCGTCGCCGGAGAACTGCCCGAGCTCGAGCTTACGCTCCCGTTTCCGCCGGGGACGCGTCAGTCGCCATGGTCGATCACGAGGAACGCGGGAGGCGAGCATCTCCGCGGATCGCGATGATGATGACGCTGAGACCCGGGCCTGCGTGCCAGCGCCGACTGCGCGCTGCGATACGCACGCGCTTGGCCTTGCGGGAGGCCGACATCGGCATTCATCTTCGGGCGCCCACCCGCGGTCGCAGGTAGTACTCATAGCCGAGTCCGAATGCGCGAACGCCACGGACCTACTAGGAACAGGTGGCGGAGAGCGAGCGCGGCCGTCGCCGGCGCCCTCATTCTCGGGGTCGCCGCAGCAAGCGTCGTTGTTGCACGCGCGCGCCAGGACAACGAGGTACGGGCCGACGTCGCCGCTGCCCGGCAGTTCCAGGGGTTTCCGCTCTACTGGGTCGGCGAGCGCTTCGAGAAGTGGGAGCTACGCGCAGTCAAGCTCCCGGGCTCGAGCCCTGGCTTCGCCACCCTGATCTATGGCGACTGCGACGTCCAGGATCCGGACGGCTTCTTCGGCGCCGAGGGCGGGTCGTGCACGCCCCCGCTCTCGATTCAGATCTCGCCGCTTTGCTTCCACCTCGACGTCGCGGCGCGCGCGCCGGTTTGGAAGCGGCGGACGATCCGCGGAGCCCCGGTCGGCTCGAGCGACAGCGCGCCCGTCCTCTTCACGCGCGGAGCGCAGGTCAAGGTCTATCGCGGTCAGCGTTCCGATCCGGGGCTCGCGATGCGGGCGCTGCGCTCGATCCGGTCTCTGAACGCAGTTTCGCCGGTCGTCGAGCGAACGGGCGCGATCCCTCCGCCGGACCGGCGCGTCCTCGACGGATCGCGACCGTGTCGCGAGTCCGCGTCCGGCTTGATGCTGATCGACGAGAGCCGCCTGAAGGCGCCGTGATCCGCCGCGAAGCGCGCAGCATGCGCGGCGGTCCCCCCGTTACGGCGAGGACGCTGTCGGTGAGGATGCCCTCGTACCCCGACGGCGAGCATGGTGTGGAGCTTGGCCAGGTCGTCGGCGAACCACGCCTTCAGGCCTCCGCGAACGGACGCCGCCTGTTTCGTCGACGACGATCAGCGCAAACACCGGCACGTTCGGCATGCTCGCGCGTTGCGCAGCCGCAGAGCAACGCGACGACGAGGACCAACAGCGGATACTTCTGCGACCGCGATATGAGGGAGGTAGGAATGGTGGAGGAAGCTCGGCTCGAGAAGACCGAGACGGGGGTCAGGCCCGTCACCGATGGCTGGTTCGTCGTGAACGTCCGCGACGCACGGTGGATGAGGCACGAGACGTTCGGCGCGGGGTGCCCATTCGAAGGGCCGGAGGCGTGGTTCCGCGAGCTGGGGATCAACCTGCGCGTGCTCCAGTCGGGCCAGCCGAACTGCCTCTACCACCGCGAGTCGCTGCAGGAGGACTTCCTCGTCCTCGCGGGCGAGTGCCTGCTGCTCGTCGAGGGCCAGGAGCGCCGGCTGCGCGCCTGGGACTTCGTCCATTGCCCGCCGAACACTGAGCACGTCTTCGTCGGCGCGGGCAACGGGCCGTGCGTGATCCTGATGGTCGGAGCCCGCTCTGACGACGAAGTTCTCCACTACCCGGTCTCGGAGCTCGCGCGCCGCTACGGGGCGAGCGCCGAGAAGGAGACGGACTCGCCCGAGGAGGCGTATGCGCCGTTTCCCGAGCGGGAGGCAGCCCGGCCTGATTCCTGGCGCGAGCTTCCGTGGGCGTAGGCGCGGCCGGTCGGCCTCGAGCTCGAGCGAGGGCGGGCAACAGCGACCGGAGTCTGCGCACCATTCGTCCGCCATGCTTTCGTCCGCGCCCCGCGGTCTTACAGGACGCGAGTGGGTAGGGACCGAGACGCCAAGAGAGGAGAGCGCCGATGCTCATCGGCTTGTCCCGAAGCAACGCAAGCGGTGGTCGTCGACGGTGAGCCGGCAGGCCGAGAGATGAGTGCGTCGCTCAAGAATGTCGGCGCGATCACGCTCTTCGTCGAGGACCCGCAGCAGTCGAAGTCGTTCTACCAGGAAGTCTTCGACGTCCCGGTGGTCTATGAAGACGAGGAGGCCGCAGCACTCGAGTTCGAGAACATGATCGTCAATCTGCTCAGGATCCCTGCGGCAGGCGAGCTCATCGATCCGGGTGTCGTCGCCAGTCGAGAGGCCGGTTCGCGCTTCCAGCTCACCATCTGGGTCGATGACACGGACGCCGTGTGCGCGGAGCTGGCAGCGCGCGGCGTCGAGCTCCTCAACGGACCGCTAAACCGGGAATGGGGAATGCGCACTGCCAGCTTCACCGATCCCGACGGCCACATCTGGGAAATCGCAGCGGAGCTCCCCGACACTGACGCCTCGTAGCGACATCGCGTGCGCGAACAGCTCGCCTAACGGAAGCGGGGTTCTCAGCGCCGCGGATGCGTCCTTGCGGAAGCCCACCGAGCAATGACTTTGGGCCGAGCCGACGGTCTTCGTTCCGACGGCCCGTTGGAGAAGGGGAACGAATGACGACGCTGCTCGACATCGTGGAGACGTACGTCGGCAATGGATTCGTGCCGGGGGCGGTCGCGCTCGTTGCGCGCGGCGACCGGGTCGAGGTGCAGGCCGCGGGCTCGGCTGACGTCGCCAGCACGGCGCCGATGGCAAGGGACTCGATCTTTCGCATCGCTTCGATCACGAAGCCGATCGCTGCGGCGGCGGTCACGATTCTGGTCGAGGACGGGCGGATTGCGCTGGATGAACCGGTACGGCGCTGGCTGCCTGAGCTGGCGTCACCGACTGTCGTCCGTACGCCGCCGAGTCCGATCGACGACGTGGTCCCGGCTGCCAGAGCGATCACCGTGTTCGATCTGCTCACGTCGCGTGCTGGCTACGGCTTTCCGGCCGACTTCTCGCTGCCGGCGGTCAAGCTGCTGTACGACGAGGTGCAGAAACACGGCCGCGAGCCGCAGCGTGTCGCGCCGCCGGACGAGTGGATGGTGGCGCTGTCGCGCATCCCGCTGCTGCACCAGCCGGGCGACGCGTGGCTGTACAACACCTCCTCCGACATCCAGGGCGTGCTGGTCGCCAGGGCGTCGGGCCAACCACTTCCCGAGTTCTTGGCTGAGCGGCTGTTCGAGCCGCTCGGCATGGTCGATACCGGGTTCGCGGTACCGCGCGCGAAGCTCCACCGATTCACGAGCTACTACCAAGCCGATCAGGCCGGCGCGCTCGAGCTGGTCGACGCTCCAGACGGGCAGTGGAGCAGCCTGCCGGCCTTCCCGTCCGGCGCCGGCGGGCTCGTGTCAACCGTCGACGACTGGCACTCGTTCGCGCGAATGTTGCTCGCGGAGGGGATGGTCGACGGTCGCCGACTGTTGTCGCCTGCGTCAGTGCGGCAGATGATGACCGACCACCTGACGCAGCCTCAGCGCGACGGCGGCCGATTGTTCCTCGAGGGCCAGGGCTGGGGCTTCGGCGGCTCGGTCGACGTCGAGGCGATCGACTCCTGGAACGTCCCCGGACGCTACGGCTGGGTTGGCGGCACCGGGACGACGGCGCACGTGACCCCGTCCACCGGCACCGTCGCCGTCCTGCTGACCCAGGTTGCGATGGCGGGCCCAACCCCGACTGCTTTGATGCGGGAGTTCTGGCGGCACGCCGCAACAACAGCCTGAAGACGTCGTTAGTTCGCGACGGCCAGCACCAGCCGGCAGCCCCGACGACGAGAGCGCAGCCCTTACCGACCGCTCGAGCTGCCGGCCACCTGACGACAAGCCTCGGTTGATGATCCATGGCCTCGGCGGCTGTCGCGCGCGACGACTCGGCGCTGTTTAGGCTGGCGCCCCACGTATGAAGCGCAACCGCTCGATCCCGCAGGCCAGCGTCATTCCGGTCCTGACCTATCCGGATGTGCGGGAAGCGGTGGCGTGGCTGAGTGCCGCGTTCGGGTTTGTCGAGCGCGTACGAATCGGCGAGAACCATCGGGCGCAGCTCAGCTTCGACGCGGGAGCCGTCATCGTCGCCGACATGCGCGGCGAGCGCCGGCCGCCGCGGCCGGGTGAGGTCACGCACGCGGTGATGGTCCGCGTCGAGGACGCGACCGCCCACTATGAGCGCGCGAAGGCGCAGGGCGCGCGGATCGTCATGGCGCCAACGGACTTCGAATACGGCGAGCGGCAGTACACCGCCGAGGACCCAGCTGGCCACCAGTGGACGTTCTCCGAGACGCTGGCTGATGTCGCCCCTGAGGAATGGGGTGGTGCTGCCATCACGTCGGACTAGCTACGTCTCGAGCAGCGCGGGGCGCGCGGCCCCTTCAGCCGCGCACCACCTACGTCACCTGGTCGCGATCGCCTCGCCCGTCGTCAAGCAACGCCTTCTCGCGGGATCATCGCTCCGGCGGCCTCTGTCGGTTCCTTTGGGTTCCGCGGTCGCCTCCGGTTCGCGTTTACCCTGCGCCTGCGGTCTAGCCCATGCCGCTCCGATCACCTGTCCTGGTCGCGTTGCTGCTCACCCTCGCCGCCGTTTCGGCTGCAGTGAAGCCCCTGAACGCCGCGCGGCTCCGTTCGTCGCGCGGCGTCTACAGCGCAACCGCGGCGGGTCACCTCGCGCCCGCGGCGAAACGGGCGCCGGCGCGCGTCTACGTCCCGAACAGCGAGAGCAACACGGTCGACGTCATCGACGCGCGCAGTATGCGGATCGTTCGTCACTTCCCGGTCGGGGACCTGCCGCAGCACGTCACGCCGGCGCACGACCTGCGCACGCTGTACGTCGACGACGACGCCGGGAACATGCTCACGCCGATTGATCCAATCAGCGGCCGCCCGGGCCGCCCCATCCCCGTTGACGACCCGTACAACCTCTACTTCACGCCCGACGGTCGAACCGCGATCGTCGTCGCAGAACGCCTGCACCGACTCGACTTTCGGGATCCACACACCTTCCGGCTCCAATCGTCTCTCCACGTCCCCTGCACTGGCGTCAACCACCTGGACTTCTCTGGCGAAGGCCGGTATGCAATCGCCAGCTGCGAGTTCTCGGGTCAGCTTCTCAAGGTCGCCGTCCGCCGGCGCCGACTGATCGGCGTCCTCCGCCTGCGCCGGCAGTACTCCGTTCCGCAGGACGTGCGCGTCGCACGCGACGGCAAGACGTTCTATATCGCCGACATGGCCGCGGGCGGCGTCTGGCGGGTCGACGGCCGGCGCTTCCGCGTCAGCGGCTTCGTCCGCACGGGCTCCGGCGCCCACGGGCTCGTCGTGAGCCGCGACGCGCGCACGCTCTACGTCGCCAACCGAAACGCCGGCACCGTCTCGCTCCTTGCCTTCAAGACCGGCAGGATCGTCACGACCTGGCGCATCCCCGGCGGCAGCCCCGACATGGGCGGAGTCTCCGCCGACGGCCGCACGCTGTGGCTGAGCGGCCGCTACAACAGTGAGGTCTACGCGATCAACACGCGCACGGGGCACCTGCGCGCCCGCATCCGCGTCGGCGCGAGCCCGCACGGCCTCTGTGTTTGGCCGCAACCGGGCCGCTACTCGCTCGGTCACACGGGCAACATGCGCTGACCGTTCCCGCCCGCCCCGTCGTCCAATCCCGAGTACCGCCCCATTCCTCTCGAGCGGCATCGAGCTTTCTCACGCGAGAAAGAGTCATTCGCGGGGCCCGCCACGCGGCTCCGGCCGAAACCGCGGTCGACGGCTTCTATCTCGTCGCCTTGACGTACGATCGCCGCGTGGCCTACGACGCGGAACTCGCGGATCGCATACGTCAGCTGCTCGGTCGTGAGTCCGATCTCTCAGAGAAGAAGATGTTCGGCGGCCTCGCTTTTCTCGTTGGCGGCAACATGGCGGTCGCAGCAAGCGGTCAAGGCGGAGTGTTGGTTCGGGTGGATCCGGCGCAGTCAGACACGCTCGTCTCGACGACGAACGCTCGCCTGATGGAGATGCGCGGCCGAGCGATGCGCGGGTGGCTACGAGTCGACGCCGAAGACGTGCGCACGGAGCGCCAGCTTGCGAAGTGGGTGGAGCTCGGAACGACGTACGCCCGATCGCTACCCCCGAAGTCATAGGTCGGCGGAGGCCTGGAGGCGGAAGCGCCTAGACCTGTTGTGGTCTCAGGAACGAGCGGCGAAGCGATTGGGCGGGGCACGAGTGGCACGTCGTCCGTCCGATCCTCCGGCCGACTGATCGTCACCGTCCTCGGCGGGGGTAGGCTCGAAACATGACCGCGAGGCTCGAGAAGCCGTGGACTACGTGAACCTCGGTAGTACGGGGCTGCGCGTCTCGCGCGTGTGCCTCGGGATGATGAGCTACGGCAGGCACGAGAGCCGTCAGTGGGCGCTCGACGACGCGGCGGCCGAGCCGATCGTGCGCCGGGCCGTCGAAGGCGGGATCACCTTCTTCGACACTGCCGACGTCTACAACGGCGGCCAGAGCGAGGTCATCACCGGGCGTCTGCTCCGAAGGCTCTTCGCCATCCGCGAGGAGTACGTGGTCGCGACGAAGGTGTGCCTCAAGACGATGCCAGGCGAGAACGGCCGCGGCCTGTCGCGGAAGCACGTCCTCGCCTCGATCGACGCCTCGCTGGAGCGCCTCGGCCTCGACTACGTCGATCTCTACCAGATTCACCGCTGGGATCCGCTCACGCCGATCGAGGAGACGATGGAGGCGCTGCACGACGTCGTCAGGGCGGGCAAGGCGCGCTACATCGGCGCGAGCAGCATGCATGCGTGGCAGTTCGCCAAGGCGCAGCGCGTCGCATTCACCCGCTTCGTCTCGATGCAGAACCACTACAACCTCGTCTATCGCGAGGAGGAGCGGGAGATGATCCCGCAGTGCATAGACCAGGGCGTCGCGGTGCTGCCGTGGAGCCCGCTCGCGCGGGGGCTGCTGGCGGGTAACCGGACGCGGGAGGGTGAGCGGCTGACGACGCGCGCGAGGAC
>JALZFG010000398.1 GCA_030861645.1 Actinomycetota bacterium | reverse complement strand
TACGCGCCCTTCTCGGCCGTCGTGAAGGCGGCAGGGGCGGCGACGTACCGTCGGTGGTCGGACTTCAAGTGCCAGAACGTCGCGTCGAAGGCGTACAAGGCTCTCGCTCGCAGGTTCCTGAAGGCGTACCCCCGGGACGGGTTCTTCGAGGACGACGCCCTTGCCGGCTACGCGATCGTCAACATCGTCGCGAAGGCGATCAAGAAGGTCGGAGATGATCCGAGGAAGATCGCCACGTACGTCCACCGGCATGCGTTCAAGATCCCGGGCTACACGTTCAAGCTGAGCTGGACGGCGTGGGGTGAGCTGGCGCGCCCAAGGATCGCCTTCGACCTGGTGACGAGAGGGCCCGCGCCGCGTGGCCTAAACCGCGCCGGCACTTGGTATCCGAAGCAGCTCTCGATCTCGAAGCCGCTGACCCCGCACCGGCCGTAGGCTCGGAGACGCCGCTGCTCGAGGTCGACGCGCTCACGAAGCACTTCGGCGGCGTTCCGGCCGTCGACGGCGTCACGTTCGGGATCGACGACGGCGAGATCGTCGCCGTCGTCGGTCCCAACGGGGCCGGCAAGAGCACGCTTCTGAAGACGATCGCTGGCTTGGCGCGGCCGACCTCGGGCAGCGTCAGGCTCAGGGGCGAGCCGATCGCGGGCCTTCCTGCGCACCGTGTCAGGCGTAAGGGGATCGGGATGGTGATGCAGACACCGCGGACCTTCGCGTCGATGACGGTGCTGGAGAACGCGACCCTTGCCGCGATGTTCGGTGCCGGTCACGGGGTGGTCGGCGAGCCTGAGGCGAGACGCCGGGCGTCCGAGTCGCTGGCGTTCGTAGGGCTGGAGAACCGAGGACACCAGCCCGTTGCGAGCCTGAACCTCCACCAGCAGCGGTTTGTCGAGCTTGCGAAGGCGCTGGCCGGCCAGCCGCGGTTGCTGCTGCTCGACGAGGTGATGGCCGGTCTCAACGAGACCGAGCTGGCGGCATCCGTCCGCATCGTCCGGAGCGTCCGCGACGAGCTCGGCACGACGATCCTCTGGGTCGAGCACGTCATGAGCGCGGTGATCGAGCTCGCCGAGCGCGCAATCGTCCTCAACTTCGGCAAGGTCCTCGCTGAGGGTGCGCCCGACGACGTGATGCGCCACGACGAGGTGATCGACGCCTACCTGGGGGAGGCCCACGTTGCTTGAGGTGAGGGGGCTCGCCGCCGGCTACCTCGGTGAGAAGGTCGTAGACGGAATCGACTTCGACGTTGGTGCGGGGGAGGCGGTGGCGATCGTCGGCTCGAACGGCGCGGGCAAGACCACGCTCTTTCGCGCGATCGCCGGCTTGCTCGCTCCCATGCAGGGCCGCGTAACGCTCGATGGAAGCAACCTCACGAGACGGCCTGCTCACCGCGTCGCGCGTGCCGGAGTCGCCTACGTCCCGGCGGAGCGCCATCTGTTCTCGGCGATGACGGTGAAGACGAACCTGGCGCTCGGAGCCTACCCGCGCAGGCCCGACGACGAGACCTTCCAGCTCGTGCTCGACCTCTTCCCGCGTCTGAAGGAGCACCTGCACCGGCGGGCGGAAACGCTGAGCGGCGGCGAGCAGCAGATGCTGGCCGTGGGCCGCGGGCTGATGTCTCGGCCGCGGCTGCTGATGCTCGACGAGCCGACCACGGGACTCGCCCCGAAGATCGCGAAGGCGGCGTTCACGGCGCTCGAGGGCCTCAAGAGAACCGGCATGACGCTGCTGATCGCGGAGCAGCAGGTACCGCTAGCACTGTCGGTCGCTGATCGTGGCTATGTGCTGGAGAACGGCCGGATCCGCCTCCGAGGGACCCCGAAGGAGCTCGAGCAGAACCCCGAGGTTCGACGGGCGTATCTCGGCGTCGCATGAAGGCGGTCATCCTCGACGGGATCGTTCTCGGGCTCGGCTTCGGGCTGCTCGGCGTCGGGCTGACGCTCGTCTACGGCCTCGGGGGCGTGCTCAACCTCGCCTACGGCGAGATGGCGGTGCTCGCGGCGATCGTCGCCTCCCACGTGCTGGACAACGGCGGCCCGGCCGCTCTCGCGGCAACGGTGAGCGTAGTGGTCGGCGCCGGCGCGGGGATCGCGCTCGACCTCACGTTGATGCGACCCGTCTACCGTCAGCGCGGCGAGCACCGGACGCTCCTCGGCCTCCTGCTGACACTGGGCGTCGCCTTCGTGATCGCGGGGCTGCTCAACTGGCGTGAACCGCTTGGCGCGCTCTACATCGACGTCGGGGGGAAGCCGATCCGGATCCTCGGCGTGCCGATGGCCGCCGGGAGCGTCTGGGCCTCCGTCATCGCGCTCGGGACGGGCGCGGTTCTCCTCGCGTTCTTCGGAGCCACCACCTTCGGGCGCGGCGTGCGCTCGGTGATCCAGGACGAGATCGGCGCGCGTCTGGTCGGCATCAGTCCGTCACTCGTCCGCACCGTCATCTTCGCGCTGAGCGGCGGGCTCGCGGGGCTCGTGGCGGTAACCCGCTCGATGACGGCCCCGCTGACCGTCGCCGCGGGCTTCGACCTCACCATCTTCGCGCTGATCGTCGCGGTCGTGGGCGGGCTCGGCAGTGTCGCTGGAGCGTTCGTCGCCGGCGTGCTCCTCGGCATCGTCGACACCGTGAGCGCGTACTACGTCGGGCAGTACATCACCACGATCGTCCTGCTCGGCGCTGCTGCCCTTACCATCCTCGCGCGGCCGCGCGGATTGCTCGGGCGGTAAGAGCGATGGCGAGGAGAGTGAGCAGTCCGCTGCGTTCCGGCGTTGCCGTGGCAGCCTCGACTGCGCGCGCGTTGCTGCCGATCGTGGCGGCGGCGGCGGTTCTGGCCGTTCTCCCGCAGCTTTGGTTTGAGGATTCGCCCTACACCACCGGCTTGGTGGTCGAGGCGCTCCTCTTCGCCTCGTACGGCGTTGGCTTCAACCTGATTTTCGGGAGTACGAACCAGCTCTTCCTGTGCGTCGGCGCACTCGCGAGCGTCGGCGGCTATGCGGCGGCCATCCTCGCGGATCGGGCTTCACTTCCGATCATGGCCGGCGTCGCTGCGGGGACGGCGATCGCCGCGGTCGTCGGCGGCGTACTGAGCTGGGTCGCGGTGCGACGCTCGCTCGGCGTCATCTTCACCGGCATCGTCACGCTCGTCTTCTCGCTCGCCTTCGGGAACCTGCTCCTCGGGAAGCGTGACCTGACGCAAGGCGATACGGGCCTCCTCGTGCCGGGGGCAGCGATACGTTTCGCGGACGACCAGGTCGCCGGGTACTACCTCTTCGCCGGCGTGCTCGTCGCCTTCTTGATCGTGTTTCGCCTGCTCCAGCGCTCGCACGTCGGCTGGGCCTTTCGCGCTCTCCGCGACGACGAGACGGCCGCTGCGCTCGCTGGTGTCGCCGTTGCTCGCTACCGGATCTTCGCGGCTGTCGTGGGGTCGGCGATGATCGGCCTCGCCGGCGCTCTGCATGCGTACAGCGAGGGGTTCATCAGCCCGGCGACCTACGCCTTCGACCAGGTTGACATCCGCGTGCTCGTGCTCGTTGCGTTCGGCGGGCTCGGGACACTTCTCGGTCCGCTGCTCGGAGCGGCCCTGTTCGGGTACGTCGACCATGCGCTCGTCGGCAGCGGCCAGCTGCGTGATGCGTTCTACGGCGCCATTATCGTGGCGATTTTCCTCGGCTTCCGACGAGGTTTCGTTCCCACGCTCGCCACGCTGCTTGCCCGCGGGCGCGCCATCGCCGGAAAGCGGCGCGGCGCTCGCCTGCCGGCCGCCCTCGCGGATGACCGCCGCGCGACGACACCCGCGCGAAGGCCCGTCGACACGAAGCGGCACTAGACTCGCTCCATGACCCGCGTCGGAAACGTCGTCCAGCCTCCGCCTCCGCTCCGCGCCGGCGAGCAGTCGGCGAAGCAGGAGGAGGTGCTCCGGCTCGCCTACCGGCTGATGGCGACCAAGGGGATGCACCGGATGACCCTGCAGGACGTCGCCGACGCCGCGGGGATGTCGAAGGCGAACATCGTCTACCACTACAAGACGAAAGAGGACCTCGTGCTCAGGACGATGCAGTGGGTCCTCGAGCGCGTGGCCGCGCGTGTCGTCGAAGCGACGTCGTCAGCAACCGGCCGCGACGCGAAGATCCGGGCGATGATCGACGCAATCTTCGTCGACCCGCAGCGGAACCGGAACTTCTACATCGTCTATGCCGAGCTGATCGCGCACTCGTCGCGGAATGGACGCTTCGCCGAGCTGAACGGGTGGTTCCGCGAGATCGTGACGGGCCAGTACGCGGCCGTGATCGGCAGCACGACCCGCAGCTCGAAGGAGTCCGTCGCCGAGGCCGCGATGGTCGTGCGCGCGCTGATCGACGGCGTGTTCCTCCAGTGGCTCGGGGAGCCCGATTGGGAGGCGCGGCACAGCAAGTACAAGAGCCTCTGCGTGCGCTCGATCATCGCCTACCTCGATAGGTGAGCCCGCCACACACCGGGTTGACACTGACCGTCTGGTCAGTCAAACTGGCCCGGTGGACAACTCGCAGCTCGTTGCACGGCTCGTGTCGGGCAAGCTCGTCGAGGGGCCGGAGTACGCGAGTGAGGACTACGTCAAGGGGCTCGCGCGGACGCTCATCGTTTCGGGCGACACCGAGCTGATTAGCGCTCCTGCATACCTCAAGGCGGCTGCGCACGCGCCGCGGCTCCAGTCTTTCGTCTCGGTAGTGGGAATCATCCAGGACGAGCTCGGCCACGCGCACATCGCCTATCGGATGCTGCGCGACCTCGGAGTCGATACCGACCAGCTGATCTACGAGCGCGAGCCGGCGGACTTTCGTCACCCGTACGCGTTCGACGTGCCGCTCGAGAACTGGTCGGAGATGGTCGTCGCGAACGGCTTCTACGACCGCGCCGGCTTCGTGCTCCTCAGCGACATCTTCGAGCACACGAGCTATGGGCCCTGGAAGCGGGCGCTCGTCAAGGTCGACCGGGAGGAGGGATTCCACCTCCGCCACGGGGAGCAGTGGATGAAGACGCTCGCCGCCGACCCGGCGACGCGCGACGAGCTCCAGAAAGCAGTGGACTGGATGTTCCTGATGACGCTCGAGTGGTTCGGCCTGCCCGACGATCTGAAGCGACACCGCGAGCAGATCGACTTCGGGCTCAAGGGCAGGACGAACGACGAGCTCCGCCAGATCTGGATGTCGACGGCAGTGCCGTTCTGCGAGTCGATCGGCATCCACGTCCCGGCACGCCTGGATGCGCAGACGGGGACGTACGTGATCGAGACCCCGTTCCCGCAGCAGTTCGACGAGCGCGCGAAGCGCTGGCTGACGGAGGAGGGAGAGATCTCGTGGGACGCCGTCCTCGAGCGCTGGCGGGCGCGGGGGCCGGCGAACGAGGAGCTCGTCGAGATGATCCAGAGCGGCCGGGTCGAGCTGGCGGAGGCGGCCTGATGGCGTCGCGCGTCGAGGTCGAGCGCGCGCTCGCCGAGGTGCTCGACCCCGAGTACCCGGTCAGCCTGGTCGACATGGGCCTGATCCGCGGCATCGAGATCGAAGACGGTGCGGCGACGGTCGCAATCGCGTACTGCTCGCTCGGCTGCCCGTGCATCAGCCTGATCGAGCAGGACGTCCGGGACCGGCTGCTGCAGCTGGACGGAATCGAGCGCGTCGAGGTGCTCGAATCGTTCGACCCGTGGACGCGGAAGGACATCTCGCGCAAGGGTCTCACTCTGCTGCGCCGCGCGGGGGTCGGGTGAGCACCGCCGCGGAGCCGTGGGAGGTCTTCGCGCGGCAGGACGGGCACCTCGCGATCCGCCACGTCGGGCGCGTCGACGCGTCGAACCTCGACGACGCCGTCGTGTTTGCCGTGACGCTGTACGAAGAGTTCAAGTGGAAGGACATGTTCATCGTCCCGAGGCGCGAGATTGACCAGTTGGTGAAGCCGGAGTGACGCTGCGCGTCTACGGCCGCACGGAGTACGCCGAACCGCTGGTGGAGCTCGGGACCGCGGACGACGGCAGCGACGTTCGCAGCGCGTACGACGGCGAATGGATCGAGCTCGTCGCATTCCCCGAGGAGGCGATCCACTGGATCATCCGCGACGGTGAGGAGCTCGACGATGCTTGAGCTCACCCGGGAGGTCGCCCAGCCGACGGCGAACGTCGTCGTCGCGCTCGCTGACAACAAGTACTTCCTGGCGCACCGGCTGGCCACGTGGGGCGTCGGCGCGCCGACGCTCGAGAGCGCCGTCGCGTGCACGGCGATCGCGCAGGAAGAGGCCGGACATGCGCGCGGCCTCTATTCCCTGCTCGAGGACTTCCCGCGGGATCTCGCGCCGCTGCCGCTGGAGCGCGAGGGCGACCGCAAGCGCAAGTACGCGCTCTCGTACCTCGTCGAGCCAACGCCGTCGTTTGTCCGCGGCGTCGCGGCGCTGACGCTCGCCGACCGCGCCTGCACGGTTCTCGTCGAGGCTGTGGTGACGTCGAGCTTCGACGGGTTGCGGAAGCGCGCCGTCCGGATCCTCGCCGACGAGAGGTTCCACCAGCGCTACGCGGACAGTCGCGTACGGGAGCTGGCACAGTCGCCGGCGCTCGAGCGTGAGCTCGCCGCGTTGCTGCCCGAAACGCTGTGCTGGTTCGGGCCGGACGGAGAGCGGGGCCTGGAGATGCTGGTCGAGGCGGGGATCGTCTCGCAGCGCAACGAGGAGCTGCGCCAGACGTTCCTCTCGAAGCTCGCAGCGGTCACCGAGCCGGCCGGCATCGAGCTTCCGATCGCCTGCACGGACGAGGGAACCTGGACATATCCGGAGCTGCCGTGGAGTCAGTGGAACAGCCTGGAGCGCCGGATCGCGGCGACTCCGGTGACGGCGACCTCGTGAGGTGCGTGTGGTGCGAATCGACGAACGTCGAGCGGCTCGGCGAGTTCGGCCCCGGCCTGATGACGGAGCAGTGGATGTGCCTGGACTGTCACAGTCCGTTCGAGTGGATCCGCAAGCGGTAACCGTTGAGCTCGCCGAGAGGGTGCTGACGCTCCGGCTTGAGCGACCGGAGGCACGCAACGCGCTCACGGAGGAGATGGTCTCGGCACTGCGCGAGGCGCTCGAGCGCGCGGCGACGGACGATGCCGTCGCCTCCATCGTGATCACGGGCGCCGGTACAGCATTCTGCGCAGGCGCCGACCTCTCCCGGTTCGACACGCCGCGGGACGGCAGGCGCTTCCGCTTCGACAGCCACCGGCTGACGGAGCTCGTCGGCCTGATCGAGCGGATCGAGAAGCCGGTCGTCGCGGCGGTGAACGGCGTCGCAGTCGGCGTCGGCGTCCAGCTCGCTCTCGCGTGCGACCTGCGCGTCGGCGGCGCCTCGGCCAGCTTCGCGTTCACGGAGGGAAGGCTCGGCCTGCTGCCGACTCACGGCGGCGTCGCGCGGCTGGTGAAGCTCGTCGGGCTCGCGCACGCGCGGAATCTCCTGCTCGGCAGCGCGACGATCGACGCCTCGCGAGCGCTCGCGCTCGGACTCCTGACCGACGTCGTCCCCGACGAGGAGCTGCCGGCGGCGACGCGGCGGTTGGTGGAGCGGGCGCTCCTGCGTGCGCCGCAGTCGTATGGGCTTGTAAAGCGCTTGCTCGTCGTTGCCGCGAGCGCGGACGTGGCGAGCGCGACGGCCGCGGAGACGATCGGCCAGAGCCTGCTGATCGGCACGGACGATCATCACGAGGGGAAGCGAGCGCTGCGCGAGCGCCGGCCGCCGGAGTTCCGGGGCCGCTGATGCCGCTCTACCGATTCGGTGGCAAGGAGCCGCAGGTGCCGGAGGACGCGTTCGTAGCGCCCGATGCGACGCTGGTCGGCGCCGTCGAGCTCGGGCCGAAGGCGAGCGTCTGGTTCGGCGCCGTGCTGCGCGCTGACTTCGACCGGATTGCGATCGGCGAAGGCTCGTGCGTGCAGGACAACGCGGTCGTTCACACCGCCGAGGGGTTGCCGACGATCGTCGGCGCGAACGTCACGGTCGGGCATGCAGCGATGCTCGAGGGGTGTGTGATCGAGGACGGGGCGCTGATCGCGATGGGCGCCGTCGTTCTCCAGCGCGCCCATATCGGCGGCAGCGCGCTCGTCGCCGCCGGCAGCGTCGTGCGCGAGGGGCAGGAGATCCCCGCCGGCGTCGTCGCGGCCGGCGTCCCGGCGGTCGTCAAGAAGCGCGTCGACCGCTCGTCGCGCCGCTGGATCGAGACCGCCGCCGCGGAGTACCGACAGCTGCGGCGCCGCTACCTGGAGGAGCTGACCGTGAGAGAGGAGACGCCATGGTGAAGATGCTGATCGGAGGCGAGCCGACGGACGCAACCGCGACCGACGAGCTCGACGTCATCGACCCCGCGACCGAGGAGATCTACGAGACGGTCCCGGCGGGCGGCGTCGACGCCGTCGAGCTGGCCGTGCAGGCGGCGGCTGCGGCCTTCCCGGCCTGGTCGGCGATGGACGCCGAGCAGCGGGCCGAGCTGATGCGGAAGGCCCTCGAGCTGATCGGGGCGCGCAGGGACGAGATCGTCGAGACCCTCACGCACGAGCAGGGCAAGCCGACGATGGAGGCGGCTGGCGAGCTGCAGCACTTCCTGCACGGCATGCACTACTACGCCGACCTCGCGACGAAGGTCCGCGGCGCGTACCAGGAGCTGCCCTCGACGCTGGGCCGATCGTACGGCATGGTCATCAGGCGACCAGTGGGCCCGGTCGCCGCGATCGTCCCGTACAACTACCCGCTGACGCTGATGGGGACGAAGATCGGCCCCGCGCTCGCCGCCGGTAACACCGTCGTCGTCAAGCCGGCGTCGTCAACGCCGCTCGCCACGCTGAAGGTCGCGGAGCTGTTCCACGAGGCCGGGCTACCGGCGGGCGTCCTCAACGTCGTCACCGGCCGCGGTTCGGCGATCGGCGACGCGCTCGTGACGCACGCGCTCATCCGCCGGGTCGCGTTCACCGGCGAGACCGGGACCGGCAAGCACATCGCGGAGCTCGCGGCGCCGGCGTTCAAGCGGATCTCGCTCGAGCTCGGCGGGTCCGACCCGATGATCGTCTGTCCGGACGCAGACGTTCCCGCCGCGATCAAGGGTGCGGCGATCGCGCGCTTCTGGAACGCCGGCCAGTCGTGCCTCGCCGCAAAGCGGCTTTACGTCTTCGATGGGATCTACGACGACTTCATCGGCGGCCTCTCGAAAGAGCTCGAGCGCTACGAATGCGGTACCGGCTGGACGAAGCCCGAGAAGCCGAAGCTGCGGATCGGCCCGGTCCATACGAAGGGGGGCCAGCAGGAGCTTGCCGAACAACTCGACGACGCCGTCGCGCGCGGCGCGAGCGTCCTCGTCGGCGGCGGCCCTCCCTCAGAGCCGCGAACCGGCTACTTCTTCCAGCCGACGCTCGTCGAGGATGCACCACACGACTCGCGCCTCGTCCAAGAGGAGGTGTTCGGGCCGATCCTGCCGGTCTTCCGCGTCCGCGACATCGATGAGGCGATCCGGCTCGCGAACGACACGCGCTACGGGCTCGGCTCGTCGATCTGGACGTACGACGCGCGGTACATCGACAAGGCCGCGCAGGAGCTCGAAGCCGGGATGACGTGGGTCAATCAAATCCACTACGGCTACGACGAGCTGCCGTTCGGCGGTCTCAAGGAGAGCGGGCTTGGGAAGGAGCATGGGCTCGAGGCGATGATGGACTACTACTTCGAGACGAAGTCCGTGGTCGTGGGAGGGTTGAACTGATGGCGGTCTCTTTCTCGGTCGACGGCGGCATCGGGACGATCACGCTCGACAAGCCGCCGGCGAACTCGTACGACCTCGGGTACGTGCAGGAGCTCGACGAGGCGGTGCACGGTGCGGCGGCCGACGACGAGGTCAAGGTGGTGATCCTGCGCAGCGCATCGGAGAGATTCTTCTGCGCCGGTGCCGACATCAAGGCGTTCCAGACAGGGCCGCACGAGCGCAACATGGAGATGATCGCGACCGCACACCGGGCGCTCTCGTCGATCGCGGGGATCGCGAAGATCTTCATCGCCGAGATCAACGGGCACGCGCTCGGCGGGGGGCTCGAGATCCCGCTCGCGTGCGACCTTCGCTTCGCCGGGGATGGCGACTACCGGCTGGGCACACCCGAGGCGACGTTGGGGCTGCTGCCGGGCAACGGCGGAACGCAGCGGCTGCCGCGCCTGATCGGCAGGAGCCGTGCGCTCGACCTGATGATCACCGGCAGGACGGTGCCGCCCCGCGAGGCGTACGAGCTCGGCATCGTCGACACGCTCTTCGCCGCCGACGAGCTTCCCGGGAGGACGCTCGAGTACGCGCAGAAGCTCGCTTCCGGGGCGACAAAGGCGGTCGGGAACATCAAGCTGGCCGTCAACGAGGGGATCGACGACGGCCTCGAGCGTGGGCTCGAGCGCGAGCGGGAGCTCGTGGAGGAGCTCTTCCTGAGCCACGACGGACGCGAGGGTCTCGCCGCGTTCGCCGAGAAACGGCAACCGGCGTTCACGGGCGCGTGATGGCAACCGCGGTCGAGACAGCCGTGACGGTGATCCGGAACCCCGCCTCGGGCGAGGAGGTGGGGCGCGTCCCGCAGGCGGGCCGCGCGCAGGCTTCCGAGGCGGTGGCCCGTGCGCAGGACGCGTTCCCCGGCTGGTGGGAGACGCCGGCGGCGAAGCGCGGCGAAATTGTCCGCGCGGGCGCCGAAGCGGTGCTTGCCCAGCGTGACGACCTGGCACTGCAGCTGACGCTCGAGCAGGGCAAGCCGCTGCGCGAGGCGCGACTCGAGATCTCGCGCTTCGTCCACACGATCGAGCACTACGCGGGGTTGGCGAAGAGCCTCCGCGGCAGCTACGTGCCGAGCCTCGACGCGCATGCGCACGGGCTCGTCGTCAGGCGACCGCTCGGCGTCGTCGTCGCGATCGTGCCCTGGAACTTCCCGACCACGCTGCTGGGGAACAAGCTGGGTCCGGCGCTCGTCTGCGGCAACACCATCGTCGCGAAGCCCGCAGAAACGACGCCGCTGACGACGCTCCGGATCGCCGAGATCATGCGCTACGCCGGCCTGCCCGAGGCTGTCTTCCAGGTCGTTACCGGCAAGGGATCGGTGCTGGGCGAGGCCCTCGTCACGGATCCGCGCATCGCCAAGGTCGCGTTCACGGGATCGACGCCGGTCGGGAAGCGCGTGGGCGAGCTGGCAGCACGAGGTGTCAAGCGGGTGACGCTCGAGCTCGGCGGCTCGGACCCGATGATCGTGCTCGACGACGCGGACGTCGACGGGGCGGTCAGCGCTGCAAGTGTCGGGCGCTTCTTCAACTGCGGGCAGGCGTGTCTCGCCGTCAAGCGTCTCTACGTGCACGAGCGGGTCGCGGACGAGTTCGTCGAGAAGCTCGAAGGCAAAGTCGCGAAGCTCAGAATCGGCGCCGGGACGGCAGAAGGCACGATGATCGGCCCGCTTCACTCCGAGACACAGCGAGAGACGCTGGAGGAGCAGGTCTCCGAGACACTGGCTCAGGGCGGCGAGCTCGTCATGGGTGGCCGCCGCCCCGAGGGCGACGAGTTCGCGAATGGCTGGTTCTATGAGCCAACGCTCATCCTGGAGCCGCCACACGATTCCAGGGTCGCGATCGAGGAGGTGTTCGGCCCGGCGCTGCCGATCTGGACGGTCGGCGGGCTGGACGAGGCGATCGAGCGCGCGAATGCGTCGCAATTCGGCCTCGGCTCGTCGATCTGGACCCGCGATCTGACTGCGGCGACGATCGCCGCCGAGCGGCTCGAGGCCGGCTACACCTGGATCAACTCGGGCCAGATCATCTATGACGAGCTGCCGTTCGGCGGCTTCGGCGAGTCCGGCATGGGCAAGGAGCACGGCAACGAAGCCCTCGACTACTACCAGGAGTCGAAGGCGGTCGTCGTCAAGCAGAGCCCGCGTTAGTGCCGCCGCTGTATTTCGAGGACGTCGACGTCGGCTTCCGGTTCGAGACGCCTCGCCGCACGGTCACGGAGGCAGACCTCGTCGCGTTCGCCGGCGTCTCCGGCGACTTCAACCCGCTTCACACCGACAGCCTCTTCGCCTCTCAATCGATCTACGGCGAGCGGATCGCGCACGGCGCGCTCGTGCTCTCCCTTGCGACGGGACTGCGTCAGCGGGCAGGTCTCTTCGACGGGACGCTGATGGGCTTGCTCGAGATCCGCGGATGGCGGTTCACCACTCCCGTCCGAATCGGCGACACGATCCGCGTCATGAACGAGATTACCGAGCTCCAGGAGACCTCGAAGCCGGACCGCGGGATCATGGTGCAGCACGTCGACGTGCTCAATCAGGACGACACGGTCGTACAGAGCGGCGAGTTCGTCCTGCTGCTGCGGCGGCGTGCCGGCCGCGCCTAACCCCACGGCCCGTCGGTCCACCCGTCGACGTCGTACTCGGACATGCACTGCTCGACGAGGGCGACCATCTCGTCGAGGCGACCGCGGCGGCGAGCGAAGTTGAGGACGTCCAGGCGGACCTGCTCGTGGTTTCCGCCGTAGTTGCGTTCGTAGAGGGTGTGGCGAGCGCCGAACTCGCTGCCGACGGCATCCAAGAGCAGCTTGAAGAGCTTGATTCGGTCATGAGCGGAGCCTGTCGAGCCGCGGTAAAAGCGGTCGATCAGCGGCCTCAGCTCCTCGCTCTGCAAGTCGCGGTAGCTGGACGGGGTTACGATCGGGCTGCCGCCCAACGCTTGGCCGACGACCTCCTCGACCTTGGGCCAGGCCATCGCTCCGAACAAGCGGACGAGGACGGCGAACTCGAGCTTCGGGATCGCCATTCCGCCCGGCCCCTCCTGCGGATCGAGCGCGAGCGCGGCCGTGAGCGCCCACATGAGGCTCCCCCAGGCGATCAGCTCGCCGAGCTGCGCCTGGACGCCGCGGAACTCGGCGGTGCCGTTCGCCTCGAGCGCCTTCGCGATGAGGCCCGAGACGAAGTCGAGCTTGACGGCGAGCCGCGTTCCGGCCTGGAGCGTGTAGCGGTTCATGAAGCCCGAGGCGGGATAGAAGCCGGTCGCCTTCTCGACGTCGCGGTAGACGAGGACGTTCTCCCAGGGGATGAACGCCTCGTCGAAGACGACGACCGCGTCGTTCTCGTCGAAGCGGCTCGAGAGCGGGTTGTCCCACGGCGATTCGGCCATCAGCTCGTAGGAGCGCCGGGAGATCAGCGTCTTGCCGGGCGTGTTCATCGGGGCGATGAAGACCAGCGCGTAATCCTCGGCCTTCCCCTTCTCCAGCTGCACCGCGCTGTTCTGGGCGACGAACGTGGCGTGAGTCAGGGCGGAGCCAGTGGCGAGCATCTTCGCGCCGCTCACCACCATGCCGTCGTCGCGCTCCCGGACGACGTGCACGTAGACGTCCTCGACCTCGTGCACCTCCCGGTTGCGGTCGATCGGTGGGTTGATCAGCACGTGGTTGAGGAAGAGCGCCTGCTCGGCGTAGCGCCGATACCACGCCTCGGCGCTGGCCTCGAACGGCGCGTAGAAGTCGGGTGCCGCGCCGAGCGTGGCCATGAACGACGCCTTGTAGTCCGGCGTCCGGCCCATGAACCCGTACGACATGCGCGCCCAGGCCGCGATCGCCTCCCGCGCCGCGAGCAGCTCCTCAGCGGAGTAGCTTGGCATGAAGAACTTATGGGTCCTGATGCCGAGCCGGTCCGTGCCGAGGAGGACGTCCCGCTCGTCCGGATCATGGAGCGCGTCGTACAGACGCGCGATCGAGCGCGCGGAGTTCCGAAACGCCGGGTGCTCGGTGACGTCCGCGACCGGCTCGCCGTCGATGTACACGGCGCGGCCGTCGCGCAGGCTCTCGAGGTACTCCTCGCCGGTCAGCGGTGTGGTGCGCGTCGCTTGGCTCATCGCCTCATCGCTCCTCGTTCGGGATCAGACGGTCGTGCGCTTGCTCGAAGGCCAGGCGGTGGGTCAGC
>JALZFG010000395.1 GCA_030861645.1 Actinomycetota bacterium | reverse complement strand
CCCTTCGCCGAGAGGGTTCTTCGAGGCCGAAGGCGAGCAGGTCGTCGTGCCGGTTGACATCGATGCGCGCACGAAGGCGGGCAAGGACCTGGCCAGTTCCGTGCTGTGGCTCTACGAGCTGCGAGATGGCAAGATCGTCCGCGCGGAGCTCTTCGCCGACACTGCGGACACGCTCGAGGCGATCCGCTAGGTACTCACGGCCGATTCGGGAGGACGCCTCGCCAGCGCCGGGCGTTCCCTTAGCCGCTGCTGAGACGCGAGGTGCGGATGAGAGGACTTGAACCTCCACGGGCTTTCGCCCACACGGACCTGAACCGTGCGCGTCTACCAATTCCGCCACATCCGCGGACGTTCGAAGTGTAGCCGTCCCTCGCGGCGGCCGGCCCTCGCCCGCGTACGATGATCGGGCTTGAAACGGGGTCTCCTCCTCTCTGCGGCCGTCGCGGCGGCGCTTGCTGCTGCGCCTGCGCTCGCGCGCGCGGCGGAGAACGTCGAGGTCGTGGTGCGCCTGGAGGCGCCGCCGCTGGCCCAGGCGCTCGCCGAGAGCAGGGCGCTGAGCCCGAGCGCGAAGCGGGCCCGCCTCCGGCTCGCGACGCCGACGAGCCGCTCGTACCTCGCCAACCTCGCCTCACGACAGCATGCGTTCGAGCGGCGGATTCGCCGCGCGATCCCCGACGTCCGCGTTCGCTGGCGCTACCGTCTCGTCCTCAACGGCCTCGCGCTGGTCCTTCCCCGCCTGCGCGTTCCCGAGCTCAGGCGGATCGACGGCATCGCCTCCATCGACGAGAGCGTTCGGTACCGCACCCGCCTCGACAGCGGTCCTCGCCTCGTCGGCGCCCCCTTCCTCTGGGCCGCGTCGCCCTCGACGCTCGGCCGCGGGCTCAAGATCGGGATCATCGACGACGGGGTCGACCAGCGGCACCCCTTCTTCGACCCGACGGGCTTCACGATGCCGCCCGGCTTTCCGAAGGGAGACGCCGCCTTCACGACGGCGAAGGTGATCGTGGCGCGCGCGTTTCCCCCGCCCGGCTCCGGCTATCCTCGCGCGTCGCGCCCTTACGACCCGAGGTACTCGATCCACGGGACGCACGTCGCCGGGATCGCCGCCGGCGATCGCGGAGCCTCGGCACCGGGCAGCCGTGAGGTCTCGGGCGTCGCGCCGGGCGCGTACATCGGCAACTACAAGGTTCTGACAGTTCCCGCGGCCTCCTACGACGGGCTCGACGGCAACTCGCCCGAGATCGCGGCCGGCATCGAGGCCGCGGTTCGCGACGGCATGGATGTCATCAATCTCTCCCTGGGCGAGCCCGAGATCGTGCCGAACCGCGACCTCGTCGTGCGCGCGATCAACGGCGCCGCGGACGCCGGCGTCGTGCCCACCGTCTCGGCCGGGAACGACTTCCAGCTCTTCGGGCGCGGCTCGGTGCTCTCCCCCGGGACGGCGGCGCCGGCGATTACGGCGGCCGCCGCCACCAAGGGCGGCCAGATCGCGAGCTTCTCGTCCAGCGGGCCCGCCCCGCTCTCGCTCGCTCTCAAGCCGGACGTGACCGCGCCCGGTGTGGACATCCTCTCCTCGGTCCCGGCCGACAAGGGCCTCTGGCAGGTCTTCAGCGGGACGAGCATGGCGGCTCCGCACGTCGCAGGGGCGGCGGCCCTCCTGCGCGAGCGGCACCCGCAGTGGACGGTCTCGCAGATCAAGTCGGCGCTCGTGGCGACGGGGGACCCCGTGAGGAGCGGCAGCGGCGAAGCGGCGACGACCCGCGAGGGAGGGGGGATGATCAACCTGGAGCGCGCGGACGCTCCCCTCGTGTTCACGTCGCCGACGGCCGTGTCGTTTGGGATGATCGCGCCGACGGCATCGGCCGGTCGCGACGTCGAGCTGACGGACGCCCGCGGTGGCGTGGGGTCGTGGCGAGTGTCCGTGGAGGCGCAGGCAGGCCGCGGGGTCGAAGTGCGTGTCCCCCCGTCGGTCGTCGTTCCGGGGCGGCTCGCCGTCTCCGCCCTCGCGGGGAGGGGTCAGGGCGAGGCGAGCGGCTTCGTGGTGCTCACGCGCGGTTCGGAACGCCGCCGCATCCCCTACTGGCTCCGCGTCACCTCGCCCGCGATCGGTCGGCAGCCGCACCGCCTGCTGC
>JALZFG010000371.1 GCA_030861645.1 Actinomycetota bacterium | reverse complement strand
GGCCGGGGCCCAGCGGCTCTACCGACATGCGACCCGCCTGTTCGTCCCCGTACCCCGGCCGGAGCCGCCGCTAGCGCCGTGTCCCAAACGACTCCGAGGCGCGGCCGCGTCCCCGCAAGGGCAGATCGAGAGCCGGCGCTCAGACATCGAGAACCGCGTCGCGAGCGTTCTGCTCGATGAACAGCCGCCGAGGCTCGACGGCATCCCCCATCAGCATGGAGAACACCTGATCAGCCGCCGAGGCGTCTTCGACCTCGACCCGCACGAGCATCCGTCGCGCCGGATCCATCGTCGTCTCCCACAGCTGCTCGGGGTTCATCTCGCCAAGTCCCTTGAAGCGACTGACATGCATGCCTTCCTTGCCGAGGTCGAACACCTTCTGGCGCAGCGCCTCGAACGTTTCCGCACGTGCTCGCTTCTTCCCGATCGCGAGCGAGAACGGCGGCAGGCTGACGACGCTCCCGACCTTGTCGTACGCACGCCGAAGGTTCGCGTAGGTCGGGGAACGCAGCAGCTCGATCGGAACGACGACGTGGCGCGCGGCGCCTGTTGCGCGCTCCACGACCCTGACGCGGATCTCGGAATCGTCGCCCTGGACGACCTCGAGCTCGTAGGCGTCGTCAGCCGGTGCGGCGAGCTCGCGCCCCACGTCCTCCGCCGTCGCTGCCTCGCTCTCGACGAGCCCGTGCTGGATGACGAGATCGGCCGCCGCGCGCGGGAAGTCGGCGCGGAGCTTCGAGGCCCAGCCCTCGTACTCCTTGAGCGCTCGCGTGAACCGAGCCCACCGCGCCTCCGTCAGCTTCACCTCCTCGCCGCCGCGGTCCTCCACCCGCAGCGCTCCGATCCGCTCTCGCACGAGCAGCTCCTCGAACTGCGACTCCTTCTGGAGATACGTGCCGTGATTGCCGATCTTCACGTGGTAGAGCGGCGGCACCGCGATGTAGACGTGGCCGCGCTCGACGAGCTCGGGCAGCTGCCGATAGAGGAAGGTGAGGATCAGCGTGCGGATATGCGAGCCGTCGACGTCGGCGTCGGTCATCACGATCACCCGGTGGTACCGAAGGTTCGCGATGTCGAACTCATCGCCGATCCCGGTCCCGATCGCGGTGATCATCGCCTGGATCTCGGCGTTCGACAGCACCTTGTTGATCCGGTTCTTCTCGGAGTTGATCACCTTGCCCCGTAGCGGCAGGATCGCCTGATACGTCCGGTCGCGCGCCTCTTTCGCGGAGCCGCCGGCCGAGTTCCCCTCGACGAGGAAGAGCTCGGCGCTCTCTGGGTCGCGAATCGTGCAGTCGGCGAGCTTGCCGGGGAGGGAGGCGCTCTCGAGCGCTCCCTTGCGCCGAGTCAGCTCCCGCGCCTTGCGCGCCGCCTGGCGCGCCCGCGCGGCCGACACCGCCTTCTGGATGATCTGGCGTGCGTCGTTCGGGTTCTCCTCGAGAAACTCCGCGAGCTTCTGGTTCACCGTCTGCTGCACGAAGCCACGCACCCACGGATTGCCGAGCTTCGTCTTCGTCTGCCCCTCGAACTGCGGCTCGCGCAGCTTGACCGAGATCACGGCGGCCAAGCCCTCCCGAACGTCCTCGCCCTCGAGGTTGTCCTCCTTGTCCTTCAGCAGTCCCTTCGAGCGCGCGTAGTCGTTGAGCGTACTCGTGAGTGCGGCCTTGAAGCCCGACAGGTGAGCGCCGCCCTCGTGCGTGTTGATGTTGTTCGCAAACGAGAACACCGACTCGACGTACGAGCCGTTCCACTGCATCGCAACGTCGATCTCGGCCTCCTCGCCGTCATCCGCGATCCGGCCGGTGAACGAGACCATCCGGCGGTGAATCGGCTCCTTTGCCTCGTTGATGAAGGAGACGAAGTCGCGCAACCCGCCTTCGTAGTGGAATTCGGCCTGCTCGCCTCCCGCCCGCTCGTCTGTGAACACGATCCGCAGCCCGCGCGTCAGATACGCCATTTCGCGGAGGCGCTGCGTGAGCACCTTCGCGTCGAACTCGATGTCCTCGAAGACCTCGAGATCGGGCAGGAAGGCGATCGTCGTGCCCGTCTCCGTCGTCGCGCCCGTGCACTCCATCTCGGCGACAGGCTCACCGCGGCGGAACTCCTGGCGCCACACCTTCCCATCTCGCTTCACCTCGGCGACCAGCCACTCGGAGAGCGCGTTGACGACCGAGACGCCGACACCGTGAAGGCCGCCGGAGACCTTGTACCCGCCCCCGCCGAACTTCCCTCCGGCGTGGAGCTTCGTGAGCACGACGGTCAGCGCCGGCTGGCCCTGATCGGGCATCACGTCGACGGGGATTCCGGAGCCGTCGTCGCTTACGGTGACCGAGCTGTCGGGATGGATCGTCACCTCGACTCGGCGTGCACGTCCCGCGAGCGCCTCGTCGACGGCGTTGTCGACAACCTCGAAGACAAGGTGATGGAGTCCCCTCGATCCCGTCGACCCGACGTACATACCCGGTCGCAGGCGGACGGGCTCGAGACCCTCGAGAACGGTGATGTCCTTTGCCGTGTAGGCCGCTTCAGCCATCAAAAAAAGCCCTGCAATTACGCCTCTTCGGGCCTGTAGACAGAGTATCAGAAGCGGTGGTCAGACCTCGCCTTGGCAAGACATGCGGCAGCCGCCCGGACAGCGAGCGCGCGAAGTTCTTCGTTGTCGAGACCGGCAACGAGCTCCTCGGCCCGCGAATGCTCTCCCGGGCCGGGTCGCGGCGCTCGCTGCGTGCCGGGAGCCGTCTCGGTCGACCCGGGCTCGGGTAGTCGCCCGGGTGCAAACCGCAGCCTCCCCAGCGATACCTGGCCCAGCGCCTCCTCCAGCCGGCGCCGGATCATCGCCTCGAGCTGCGTCAGCTCGAACGCCCAGGCGGAGGAATTGGTTGCGACGTGCAGCGTGCCGTCGCGCGCGAGTCGAGACGGCCACGCGTTGCGGGCGATCGCTTCGCCGACGGCGCCGGGCCACGCGCTCACGATCCGTGCCAGCATCCCGCCGCCGCCGAAGCGGCGAAGCGCCAGCCGGAGCTCGTCGCCGATCCGTTCCACCTACCGCCTCCTTGCAAAGCCCGGCGTTACCTCGACGAGCTCGGCCGGTTCCTTCGGAAGCGCACGAGCCGTCGTCGCCGTCACGAGCACCTGGCCGCGGTCACCGATCGTCTCGGTGAGAACACGCCGACGGCGCTCGTCGAGCTCGGACAGCACGTCGTCGAGAAGCAGGAGCGGCGGAACCGCGCGCCGCTGCGAGAGCAGTTCGGCCTCGGCGAGGAGCAGTGCCAGAACGGCGAGGCGTTGCTCCCCCTGCGAGCCGAACGCCCGCAGCTCACGGCCCTCCGCGACGATGCCGATGTCATCGAGGTGCGGCCCCGCGCCTGTCGTCCCGCGCTCGAGGTCGCGATCGAGTCGTGCGGCAAGAACCTCCGGCGTTGGGGCAACCGCCTCGTACCGCAGCTCGGCGTGCGCGATCCCGAGCTCAGCCGCGATCGCGCAAAAGAACGGCTGGAGTTCACGAATCAGCTCCTCGCGAGCGCTCACAAGCTGTGCTCCCAGCTCGACGATACGCTCCGTCCACGGCGCGAGCGCGAGACGTGACGACTGTCCAGCCGCGACGCGTCTCAGCGCGATGTTCCGCTGCGCGAGCGCGCCGCCGTAGTCGCCCGCAAGCGTCGATCGTCCAGGTCTCACCCGCGCAAGCGCCCGGTCGAAGTACGCGCGCCGCACCGCCGGACCTCCCTTCACCACGACAAGCCGGTCGGGTGTGAAGACGAGTACGGCGAGCTCCGCGCGAAGCTGGTCGAACGCCCGCAGCACCGCGCCGTTCACTCTCGCCCGTTTTCCCTCGTTTCGATGGAGACGCATGTCGAGCGCAACAGTCCTCGACCCAGCTACCGCTCGAAGCGCAACCCGGCCCGCCTGCGCACCAAACCTGACGATCTCCGCGTCGCTGCGAGTGCGTGGCGAGAACCCCTGCGATCCGACGTGAACTGCCTCGAGCAGATTCGTCTTGCCCGCTCCGTTCGCCCCGACGACGAGCACGAGCCCCGGCCGAAGCTCGAGGTCGAGCTCCTCATACGACCGAATGTTCCGAAGCGAGAGCGAGCTGACGATCAGCCTGCGAGCCTGATCGGCATGATCAAGTACCAGAAGTTGTCCGCCTGCGACCGGATCAGGCCTGGTCGAAGCGGGCTGATCAACTTCAGATCGATCTCCGCCTCCTCGACCGACTCGATTCCCTCCCGCAGGAAGTCCGAGTTGAAGCCGATCTCGAAGGGCTCGCCGACGAAGGCGACCTCGAGCGATTCGCGCGCCTCGCCGACGTCGGGTGTTCGCGCCGAGATCGTGAGTTCGCCGTCCGCGAAGCGCAGACGGAGCGGTGAGTTGCGCTGCGCCATTACACCGACGCGGCGGACAACGTCGAGTAGCTCGTCGCGCGGCAGCCTTACCTCGTGCTCGAACGCCTCCGGCAGAAGCTGCTTGTAGTCTGGAAACTGGCCGTCGATCCGTCGCGTCGTAAGCCAGACGTCACCGGTTCCCAGCAGCACGTGGTTCTCGTGTAGCGCAAGTCGAAGCTCGTCGCCGTCCTGCGCAACACGCATCAGCTCTGCCAGCGCGCGCGCAGGAACGATCGCATCGAGCGTTGGCGCCTCACCCTCGAGGACAGTCTCCTTGACAGCCAACCGATAGGAATCCGTCGCGGCCATCACGAGACGGGAACCCTCCACTCGCACCAAGATGCCCGTGAGAACGGGTCGCGACTCGTCGCGCGACGCGGCGCGGCTCACACGCGAGAGCGTGTGCAGGAACGGCTGCCGCGAGACCGCGAACGTCGACGACGCTCCGACCTCGGGAAGCCGCGGAAAGTCTTCGGCGCTGTAGGTATGAAGGCGGTACTGCGCGGAACCGCACGTCAAGAGCACTATCCCCTCTTCGGAGCGATGCTCGAGCGTGACGATCGGCTGGGGCAGCAGGCGTGCGACCTCCACGAGTAAACGCGCGGGTACGACGACCCTTCCCTCGCTCTCCACCTCGGCCTCCAGCGATGTTCGAAGCGACAGATCCATGTCAGTGGCCGCAAGATCGAGCTGCTGTCCTCTCTCGGCGCTCAGAACCAGCCCGGAGAGCACCTGGACCGTCGTCCGCGTCGACACGGCACGAGCAGTGAGGGCAACCTTCTGAGCAAGGCCGCTTGCGGAACAGGTGAGGCGTAAGCCAACGCTGACTGTCGTTTCTACCTGACTCATAGTCTTCTCGTAGTAGTAGTACTAGGCCGTGTGGACGACGGGGAACGCGTTGTTCTGGGCCTGGTCAAGCCGAGTTCATCGAGATCGTACTCGTGGATAGCAGGACGAGCTGTCCAGGCTGCTGACGCTCGCCGCGTTGGTCCTAACTCTAGTGTCCTTGTTTGATCAACGCGGTCAGCTCTTGCACTAGGTTGTACACAGAGCGGTCTTCGCGGATCATGCGAGCGATCTTCGAAGTGGCGTGGATGACCGTCGTGTGGTCACGGCCTCCGAACTCTCTCCCGATCCTGGGGAGCGACGAGTCGGTGAGCTCACGCGAGAGGTACATCGCCACCTGGCGGGGGTAGACGATGTTCTGAGAGCGTCGGTGTCCGCAGAGTTCGTCGCGCGAGATGCCGAAGCGGCCGGCGACCGCGTCCTGAATCCCGGCAATCGAGACTTGAGCCGAGTCGCCCTGCGGAAACACGTCTCTGAGGACGTCCCCGGCGAGCTCCACCGTCATCGAGCGGCCGGTGAGTGACGAAAACGCCACCACGCGCGTGAGCGCGCCCTCGAGCTCGCGGATGTTCGTCGAGATTCGGCTCGCGATGAACTCCAGCACGGCCGGGTCGGGGACCTGCGTCGCCTCGGTCTTGATCTTCTTCCGCAAGATCGCAATCCGCGTCTCGAGGTCGGGCGGCTGGATGTCGGTGATCAATCCCCATTCGAAGCGCGATCGAAGACGGTCCTCGAGGGTCGGCATCTGTCGCGGAGAGCGGTCCGACGAGATCACGATCTGACGCCCCGCCTGGTAGAGCGTGTTGAAGGTATGGAAGAACTCCTCCTGGATCCGCTCCTTGTTCTCGAAGAACTGGACATCGTCGACGAGGAGCAGGTCGTACGTGCGGTACCGCTGCTTGAAGGCCTCGATCCGTTTGTCGCGGAGCGAGTTGATGAAGTCGTTCATGAACGTCTCACTCGTTACGTAGCACACGGACAACTCACTGGAGTGGTAGGAGACGTAGTGGGCGATCGCCTGCAGCAGGTGCGTCTTGCCTAGGCCTGTCCCGCCGTAGATGAACAAGGGGTTGTACGCCTGTGCGGGAGACTCCGCCACGGCGAGCGCGGCCGCGTGGGCGAAGCGGTTGGAGGACCCGATCACGAAGAGGTCGAACGTGTAGTTCGGGATCAGGGCGAAGCGCGGAGCGGCCCGCGTGGTCGGCTGCAGGGGGCGTGCCGGTGCGGTCGCGCGCTCGTCGACGACGACGTGGACGCGCCGCTCGTCGGTGATGGCGTCGCGGACGGCGTCGCGGAGCAGGCCGAGAAAGTGACTTTCGATCCAGTCGCGCGTGAAGTCGTTCGGCACGGCGACGACGAACGAGTCACTCGTCAGCTCCCGTCCCTTCGCCTCTTGGAACCAGGTCGTGTAGGTCTGCTCGTTGAGCGACTCGCGCAGGCGCGCCGCTACCTCGCTCCACAGGCTGTCCGCGTTGACCTCGAGCTGCTGCTCCATCTCCCCCCGTCTCGCTGTGAGGCGGGCGAGAATAGCATCGGATCGGGAGGCCTACAACGCCGGATTCTCGCCGTCTCGAGATGAAGAAAAGCCGCTGTCTTGCAGGGATTTATTCGAACTCCACACCTATCTCCACACCTGTGGAAAACAGACACCAGCCCGAGCGCGCCGGGACGTTTGCGATGCTGCGAAGACGCTTGCTGCGAGGGAGGTGTTGCGCCAGCCTGTGGACAAGGCTGTGACCCGGGAGGGGGTCGTCTATACTCAGCCAAGGTCGCTCCGAGCGACGTTTTTGTGCCTTCGGTGATCCTGTGAAGCGGACCTACCAGCCCAACGTGCGCAGGCGGAAGCGCAGGCACGGCTTCCGTGCGCGAATGGCAACTCGCGCGGGTCGCGCGATCCTGAAGCGCCGACGCGCGAGAGGCCGCAAGCGCCTCTCGGCCTGACTCTCGCCGGGCCTGCGAAATGCAGCGTCGGCATCGCCTCTCCCGCTCGCGGGACTTCGATGCGGTCTACCGTCGCGGTCGGTCGGTCTCGACACGGTTCCTCGTGCTTTACTGGTTCGACCGGGAGGAGAACGAGGAGCCCCGACTTGGTCTGGCGGTGCCGCGTAAGACCGCGGGCGCCGTCGAGCGCAATCGCTTGAAACGGCAACTACGAGAGGTGTGGCGCGAGCTCGCTTCGGAGGTGGCGGCGGGGCATGACTACGTGCTCGTCGCGCGGCCGGGCCTTGTCGAGACCGCGAACGCGAGGGGATTCGCGTGGCTGCGCGAACGCGTCCGTGAGATTCTGGTCAAGGCCGACCTGCTGCAGAAGGCGCGCTCGTGAAGTACGTCGCGATCACCCTCGTCTACGTCTACCGCTACACGCTGGCGGTCCTGTTTCCGACCTCCTGCAAGTACCACCCCTCCTGCTCACAGTACGCGATCGAGGCGTTCCGTGCGCACGGGCTCTTGTGGGGCGCGATCCTCGCGGGCTGGAGGCTGCTCCGCTGCAATCCGTGGAGCGACGGGGGCGTCGACAAGGTTCCCGATCGCCGCCCACGATTGTCGTGGCAAAGGGTATCGGGCGCCGCCCGCGCTTCTTGGCGCCGCCCGCCGCGACGGGAGACGGTGCCGTGATCATTGCGAACATCGGCATCCTCGCCCCGCTCGAGAACGTTCTCACTGCCGTTCTCGAGTTTCTGCACGAGTCGGTCGGCCTCACCTGGGCGTGGTCGATCGTCGGCGTGACCGTCATCGTCCGCATGCTGCTCGTACCGCTCACCGTGCGTCAGATTCACTCGATGCAGAACCTCCAGCGGCACGCACCGCAGATGAAGGAGATCCAGCGGAAGTACAAGGGTGACCGCCAGCGGATGAACGAAGAGCTGATGAAGTTCTACAAGGAGAACCGCATCAACCCCGCGTCCTCGTGCCTTCCGCTGCTTGCCCAGTTCCCCGTCTTCATCTCGCTCTACTTCGTGCTCAAGGACTTCGAGAAGGAGGTCTTGCCGCGCTTCCCCCAATCCGAGCTCGGCTGGCTGAACATCGTGCCGAATATCACGGACAACGCCGGGACGCACTGGTCCGGGTTCCTTCTGCTTGCCATCTATGCGACCAGTCAGACGGCGTCGACCCTGCTCATGTCGACGACGATGGACCGGACGCAGCGGATCCTCCTGCTCTTCCTCCCGCTCGCCTTTCTGTTCGTCGTGATCAATTTCCCCGCGGGTCTCGTTCTCTACTGGATGACGACCAACCTGTGGACCGTCGGGCAAGGTTTGATCACGCGTCGGCTCGTGCCGAAGACGCCCGCGCCCCAGAAGCGAACCTCCCGGACGGCTCCGCGTGAGGTACCAGCCGAACCCGCGGAGGAGCGGCCGGTGCCGAAGCCGGCCGAAGTGGAGGGAAAGGTCTCGCCGGCAGCGGACGGCCCGGCGCAGATCAGGCGAGTGAAGCGCAAGAAGAAGCGAAAAGCGCGACGGTGACAGGCCCACGGCAGCTGCGTTGCGACCCGGACTCGTCGGTGCTGTCACCCGGCGGGTGAGCAACGTGGAACGGGAGACCGTCGAGTCGCTTCGGGTCGAGACGAGTGGAGAGACCGTCGGCGAGGCGAAGTGGCAGGCGCTTCGCGAGCTGGAGCGCATGCGTCCGGGACTCGACAAGACCCGGGTGCGCTTCCAGGTTGTCTCGGAGGGCGAGCGGGGTCTGCTCGGCGTCGGCTATACGCCGGCGCGCGTGGTAGCGACGCTCGACGACGCCGGTGCCGCCGCCGCGATTCAGGAGGAGAGCGACGCCGCCGCCGCGGCACGCGCGCTCGTCGAACGCGCCGCTTCCGCCCTCGGGGTTCGCTGCCGGGTCGACGTGCGGGAGGACGACGAGGTGATCACGGTTTCGTGCTCGGGCGAGGATCTCGGGATCTTGATCGGAAAGCGCGGTCAGACGATCGACGCGATCCAGTACCTCGTGAACGCGACTCGCGCCGGACCGCAGGCGGCCCGAGGAAAATCGGTTGTCGTCGATGCCGCCGGCTACCGCGCCCGACGCGAGGCGGCGCTGAAAGCTCTGGCCGTTCGAAGCGCGGAGCGATCGCTTGCGACCGGATCTCCCGTCGAGCTCGAGCCGATGAGCGCGGCGGAACGTCGCGTCGTGCATCTTCGGCTCAAGGACTACCCCGGCGTTCGAACCGCGAGCGCCGGCGCCGAGCCGAAGCGGTACGTCGTGGTGACGCCGGAAACGCTCGGCAGCGGGACGCGAGGAACGGACGCAACGGACTGAGCAGCGGGAAGGTCGCTCCGCTGTCGCCTCGAGGCAGGCCCCGCCTCGAGCGGTGGCTCGAGG
>JALZFG010000359.1 GCA_030861645.1 Actinomycetota bacterium | reverse complement strand
CGCGTCCTCGATCGCCTGCGCCGCTCGCCGAGCTCGGCGCGGGGCCGGGACGGAGGCGCCGCGAGTGTGAGCGGATAGTCGTGTTGCCCTGACGGCGGGACGGAGCGGGGCGCTCCGTTACCCGGCGCCGTCGACCTCGACCTCGAGCAGGCGCGCGGCGGCCTCCGCGTGCTCGAGCGCCTCGACGCTCGTGTCGGCGACGGCGATCACGTAGCCTCGTCGGTCGCCGTCGAGGCGAACGGGGCGGATCGTCTCCCCTTCGCGCAGAAACACCTCCGCCTGGACGACCCCGGGCGCGGCGAGAACGCGGTCGAGGCCGCCCACGCGCCGCACCCGACCCGTGGGCAGGGGGCCCGGCTCGGCGGTCAGGAAGCGAATCGCGAGCGGCTGGGCTCGCCGCGGCTGGACGAGTTCGTCGGGCACCTCCTCGCCGAGGGCTTGGCGAAGCGCGATCTCGACGATGTCGACGCCGATCGCGTGCCAGGCGAGATCTGCCATCTGCCCCCCGGGAACGCGCGCGGCAACCTCGACCACGAGCGGGCCGTCGTCGGTCACGAGAAGCTGTGGGAACGCGATCCCGTCACGGAGGCCGAGGGTGTGAACCGCCCTGATGGCGGTGGCCTCCGCTGCCTCGAGCGGCTCGCCGAAGAGGCTCGAGGGGTAGACGTGAATCCAGCCGACGCCGAAGCCCATCCCGCGCGGCCGCAAGCGGTCGGAGAGCGTCAACAGCGTCTCTTCCCCCCCGCGCACGACGACGAGCCCGTTCAGTTCCAGGCCCTCGTGGAAGCTCTCGAGAATCGCCTCGCGCGTCGGTGACTCGGCGAGCGCCGCGTGCAGGTGCCGATCGATGTCGTGCTGCGACTCGAGGCGGAAGACGCCGCGCTGGCCGCCGGAGTCCGCGGGCTTGATGACGCACGGGAAGCCGACGACCTGCGCGGCGAGGCGGGCCTCGTGGAGCGTCCGCACCGCCGCGAAGCGCGGCTGCCGGACACCGAGCTGCGCGAGCCTGCGCCGCATCGCGATCTTGTTCGTCATCACGTGCGCCGTAGCGCGCCCGATCCCCGGCAACCCGAGCGCCTCCGCGACGGCGGCGACGACGGGGACGGCGCGGTCGGCCGAGATCGTGACCACGGCGTCGACCGCGTGCCGTCTCGCGACCTCGACGACGGCATCGACGTCGCGAAAGTCGACCAGCTCCGCCACGTCGACGTCGCCGAAGGCGGGCGCGTCGGGATCCCCGTCGACGGCGACGACGCGGAGAGCGCGCTCGCGCGCCCGCCGGATCGCGCGCCGCTGGTGAAGCCCCGCTCCGACGAAGAGGATCGTCTTCACGGTGCGGCGATGCTAAACGAGAGCCCGTAAAACGGGCACCCCGTCCGAGCAGCCCCACGACATCTCCTCGAGCATCCGCCGGTACCCGCAAAGGGCAGGGCTATCCTCGACCCGATGGGAAGGCTCGTGGCCATCCACCAGCCCAACTTCCTGCCGTGGCTCGGCTTCTTCGACAAGCTCGCGCGCGCCGACGTGTTCGTGCTCCTCGACGACGTCCAGTTTCCGCGAACGAGCAAGGGCACATGGATCAACCGCGTCAAGCTTCTCGTCTCGGGCAGGGCGGCGTGGGCGACCGTCCCGATCGTGCGCTCGCAGGGGAGCGCCCGCGAGGTCCGGGAGGTACGGATCGACGACTCGCAGCCGTGGCGGAAGAAGCTTCTGCGGACGATCGAGCTCAACTACCGGCGCACGCCCTCCTTCGAGGAGGTCTTCCCGCTCGCGGAAGAGCTCGTGACGAGGCCGACCGACGGACTCGCCGCCTTCAACGAAGCGAACATCCGCCGGATCGCCGGCTTGCTCGGGCTCGACACCGGGAAGCTCGTGCGCAGCTCCGAGATCGGCACGAACGCGCGCGGGACCGATCTCCTCGTCGAGCTGACGCGAGCCGTGGGCGGCAGTGCGTACCTGTCGGGCGGGCTCGCGCCCGAGGCCTACCAGGACGACGCGAGGTTCGCGGCGGCCGGCGTCGAGCTCGTCTACCAGGATTTCCGGCACCCGACGTACCCGCAGCCGGTGGACGAGCCCGTGCACGGGCTGTCGATCGTCGATGCCCTCATGAACTGCGGCGCCGCGGGAACCGCCAATCTCCTCGCCCAAACCGCCGCCGCGCCGCGGTAGCGACGCGCGCTCACGTCACCCCCGAAGGAACGGATCGTTACGTCGGCCGCTCGTCCCGCCCGACGTTCCGGCGGCCCATCTCGTCGAGCGCGCGGTCGTAGCGCTCGTGCTGGCGCGCGGCGCGGCCGTCGATGCACCGTGCCACGCGGGCGCGCGGGAGCATCGGCTCGGGCACCCACCACTCGGGGTGCGTGAGCACGTGCAGGCGCTCGTCCTCAGCGGCTTCGAGGACGTCGCGGAGCCGGCGGAAGCGCCAGTAGCCGTTCGAGTCCGAGCAGTAGGCAAACAGCGCGCGCAGCGACCGTCCGTAGGCGTTGACCAGCCCGGCGATCTCGTCGCGATCGTCTCGCCAGCCGGCGGCCTCGGGGTTGTGCAGCGAGAACGACGAGACGGCGCTCTCGAACACCGACTCGAGCAGGCGCCGTTCCCACGCGAGCGCCTCCTCGGGTGGGGTCGCGCGCCCGGCGTAGAACGTGGGGTCGAAGTGGACGCCGAGGTCGTGGCCGAGCGCGACGATCTCGCGGACGCGGCTCGCGACGTCGGTCTCGAGGGCGTTGTAGAAGGCGCTGTGGAGGCTGAGGAAGTACGTCGCGCGAATGCCCTCCTCCGCCTCGATCCGCGCGAGGGCGAGCGCGCGGTGAACGGAGAGGTCGATGTCGTGCCGCCACAGCACCGACCGCCGCTCCGCGGAGCGAAACTGCGGAAAGGCGATGAAGCGGTAGCTCGAGAGCGCGAGCCGCAGCAGCCGCCGGTACTCCGCCTCCGTGAAGTCCGCGGACGAGTCCTCGGCGGAAAGCGCGCCCCCCACGGACAGGAGAGGATAGGGGTCCGAGCGCGCGCCAGGATCTAGACTCGCGCCGTGAGCCCGAGCGGGAGCCGCGTCTTCGTCACCGGCGGAGCAGGGTTCATCGGGACGACGGTCGCGCGCCGGCTCGTCGGCGAGAACGAGATCATCGTCCTCGACACCCTCCACCGCGACGCGCTCACCGGCTCCGAGCTCGCGACGCACCCGAACCTCACGCTCGTCCAGGGTGACGTCCTCGACGCCGAGCTCGTGCGATCGCTCGCCGAGGGCGCCACCCACATCGTCCACCTCGCCTCGATCGCCGGCGTCGACAACGTCCGCGCCGCGCCGGTCGCGACGATGCGGATCAACCTGGTCGGCACCTACAACGTGCTCGAGGCCGCTCTCGCGACGAAGGACACCGTCGAGCGCGTCGTGGAGTTCTCGACGAGCGAGGTCTTCGGGACCTACGCGTTCAAGGTCGCCGAGACGCACGTGACCACGACCGGGTCGGTCGGAGAGGCGCGCTGGACGTACGCCGTCTCGAAGCTCGCGGCGGAGCACATGGCGCACGCCTACCACGACGAGCTCGGCCTCCCGACCGTCTCCCTGCGACCCTTCAACGTCTACGGTCCCGGCCAGATCGGAGGCGGCGCGATCCGCGCGTTCGTCGAGGCGGCTCTCGACGGGCGCGACCTCGTCATCCACGGAGACGGATCGCAGATCCGAGCGTGGTGCTACGTGGACGATCTGGTGGATGCCGTGCTGCTCTGCCTCGAGCGGGAGGCGGCGATCGGCGAGAGTTTCAACATCGGAAACCCGCGGTCGGCGGTGACGATCTACGACCTCGCGACGAGAATCCATCGCCTCGCGCGCGCTCGGGGCGAGCTCCGTTTCCAGCCGCTCCACTACACCGACGTCGAGCTCCGCATCCCGAATATCGACAAAGCGCGCGAGCTGCTCGGATTCGAGCCGACGGTCGAGCTCGACGAGGGACTCGCCCGCACGATTGCCTGGTACCGGGCGCGCAGGCCCGTTCCCGCGTGAGGCTCGCCTGGCCCGACGTCGGTGCCGCCGAGGCCGAAGCGGTCGCCGACGTGCTCGCCGCGGGGCAGTTGACGATGGGCCCGAAGGTCGCGGAGTTCGAGGACGCGGTCGCCCGCGCGTGCCAGGTGGAGCATGCCGTCGCCGTCTCGTCGGGCACGGCCGCGCTCCACCTCGCCGTGCTGGCGCTCGGGATCGGACCCGGCGACGAGGTCCTCGTGCCCGCCTACACGTTCCCAGCGACCGCGAACGTCGTCGCGCTCGCCGGCGCGACGCCGGTCCTCGTGGACGTCGATTCGGAGACGATGAACCTCGACATCGAGCGCGCGCGAGAGGCGCTCTCGCGGCGCACGCGCGCCGTGCTCGCCGTCCACCTGTTCGGGCGACCGCTCGAGTGGGAGGCGCTTGCGGACACCGTCCCAAATGGCGTCCACCTGATCGAGGATGCGGCCGGCGCACTCGGCGCGCGGCGCCGCGGACGGCCGTGCGGCAGTCTCGGCGACGTCGGCTGCCTGTCCTTCCACCCGCGCAAGGTCGTCACGACCGGGGAGGGCGGCGCGGTCACGACGAACGACGGCACCCTTGCCGACGAGGTACGCCGGCTGCGCCACCACGGGATCCTGCCGCGCGGCGACTTCGACGTGCCGACGCCCGGCTTCAACTACCGCCTTTCAGATCTCCACTGCGCCGTCGGGATCGTGCAGATGCGGCGGCTCGAGGAGCTGCTCGCGACCCGACGGCGACTCGCCGCGGCGTACACCGAGCGGTTAGCCGGACTCGTCCAAACGCCCACGGTGGGAGAGGGCGACGAGCACGGGTGGCAGGCCTACGTCGTCCAGCTCGATCGACGCGACGAGGCGCGCGCGCAGCTCCGGCGGGCCGGCATCGAGACGCAGATCGGCACGTACGCCCTCAACCGTCTCGGCGCGTACAGCGGGCAGACGGACTTCCCGGCCGCGGATTCCTGCTTCCGGCGCGCGCTCGCGCTCCCGTTCCACAGCCGGCTGACGGAGTCCGATCTCGACCGCGTCGCCGAGGTGCTTGCGGGCGCGCGCGGACGCCTACTCGAGCGCTGAGGCGCCGCGCACGAACTCGTCCCAGGCCGGCTTCGGGCTCCCGTCGGCGCGACGCAGGCCGAGGAAGCAGAGGTAGGCCTGGAGCGCCTCCTCGCCCGCGCGTCCGTAGTAGCGCGCGATCTCCCCGCACGCGGAAGGCGTGAGGTCGTGCAGCTGGAAGAAGGTGAGGAACGGAACTCGGCCGCGCACACGCTTCCATGCCGCGTAGACGTGGGCGACGAACTCCGCCTGCTTCGCCTCCGAGCTGCCGAGGCGCGAAGAGCTCGGGTAGCCGACCTCCTGGAACACGAGCGGACGTCTGCCGGCGAGGCGGAGCAGGCGCGGGAAGTCTCGTCGCGGTGCGGCCGGAGGGCGGACGGCGAGCGACCTCGCGAGCGGGTAGTAGGTCACGATCTCGACGTCACTCGCCGTGTTCAACCAGGCGACTCTGCGCGGGAACGTCCTCGTGGTTCCGCCGAAGGT
>JALZFG010000358.1 GCA_030861645.1 Actinomycetota bacterium | reverse complement strand
GCCTTCGGCGGCCCGCTGCCGGGTGCCGCCGTCGACGCGCTGCGCATCTTCGTCGGGGTCACCGGCGTTCTCGTGCTCGCGACCGCTGTGACGACCTCGATCTCAGGCGCCGGCCGGCTCGCATACTCGCTCGCCCGGCACGACATGCTGCCGCACGCCTTCGGAAGACTGAGCCGGCGCACGCTCATCCCGCCCGTGTCGATCGTCGCCGCGGCGGCGGTCGCCGCCGTGTTGCTCGTCGTCGCCGACGTGCTCGGAAGCCCCATCCGGTTCCTCGCCGGCTTCTACAGCTTCGGCGTCCTGCTCGCGTTCGCCGCTGCGCAGCTCGCGGTCGTGCGGCTCCGCTTCAGCGCGCCGGACATGGAACGACCGTTTCGCGTCCCCGGCAACCTGCGCCTCGGGCGGGCGCGGCTCCCCCTCGCCGCGCTCGTCGGGATCCCGCTGACGCTTGCCGTGTGGGTCGCGACCCTCGCCACGCACGCCCGCGTGCTGATCGCCGGGCCGATCTGGCTCGTTCTCGGCGCGATCGTCTACGCCGCCTCCCGCCGCGTGCACGACGAACCGCTGCTGCGCCACGTGGAGCCCGCGCCGGCGGACCTCGTTCCGGAGCGCGAAGGCGCCTACCGGCACATCCTCGTGCCCCTGAAGCTGGGGCCGATCGGCGAGGACGTCCTCGGGACGGCGATCAAGCTCGCAGAGGAACAACGCGGATCGGTGACCGTCCTGCACGTCGTCCCGGTCCCGCTCGACGTTCCACAGGATGCGCCGCTGCCCGAGAGCGAGGCACGCGCGCAGCAGTCGATCGCGGAGGCGAAGAAGCTCGCCGCCGAGCACGGGGTAGCGGTCGAGGGAAAGGTCGTCCGGCATCGGAGCCTGGGAGCCGCGATCGTCGACGAGGCCGTCGCGAGCGACGCCGACCTCATCGTCATGGGCTCGTCCCCGCGCTGGCGCCGCTGGTCGCTCTTCGTCAGTCCCACCGTCGACAAGGTGCTGCGTCGGGCGCCGTGCGAGGTGATGGTCGTCGCCTATCCCGAGGGCTACTTCGACGAGGACGGGGGCCCGTAGCGAACCGGCCACGCGCTGAGCTACGCTCATTGTGATGAACGCGCTCGTAATCGGGTGTGGGCGCGTCGGATCGGCGGTTGCGCTCGAGCTTTCTCACGCGGGCTGGAACGTCACCGCCGTGGACGAGAGCGAGGAGGCGCTCCACCGTCTTGGCGACCGCTGGCCGGGGAACTTCGTCGTCGGGCACGGAATGGACACCGCGGTGCTGCACGAGGCCGGGATCGAGGATGCGGACGCGGTCGTCGTCGCGACCGACGGCGACAACACGAACCTCGTGATCGCCCAGGTCGCGCAGAAGCGCTACGGAATCGACTGCGTCGTCGTCCGCGTGCTCGATCCCGCGCGCGCGCGTTGGTACCGCGAGCGCGGGTTGCACATCGTCTCGCCGACGATGACCGCGATCGAGGTTCTGACCGCGGCCGTGCGGTCGTACGAGCTCGAGAAGGAGAAGTCGCCGGTCTGATGTACGTCGTCATCGCCGGTGGCGGCAAGGTCGGCGCGAACCTCGCGCGGACGCTGCTTGCGCGCGGGCACGAGGTCACGCTGATCGAGAGTCGCAGGGAGCGCTTTCGACGTCTGGAGGAGGAGTTCGACTACCGCGTGCACCTCGGCGACGCCACGGAACTCTTCGTGCTCGAGCGGGCGGGCGTCCAGCGGCCCGCCGACCTCGTGCTCGCGTTGACGGGCGACGACGAGGACAACATCGTCATCTCGCAGCTCGCGCGCGAGAAGTACGGCGTGCGGAAAGTGATCGCGCGCGTCAACGACCCGCGCAACCAGGCGCATTTCGATCTGCTCGGGATCTCGCCGAGCGTCTGCGCGACCTCGGACATCATGGCGCGGATCGAGCACGAGGTCCCCGGAATCGCCGACCTCATCCACCTGCTCGAGCTCAGGCAGGAGAACCTCGAGCTCATCGAGGTCGAGATCGACAAGGAATCGCCCGCCGCCGGCAAGACCGTCGAGAAGCTCTCGCTACCCGCGGACGCCCGCCTCATCCTCGTATCCAGGGACGGCGAGGCCGAGATCGCGGTTGGCTCCACGCGCCTCGAGCCCGGCGACCGCGTGATGGCGATTCTCCAGTCGGGCAAGGAGGACGAGGTGCGCCGCACCCTTCTCGCCCAGAAGTCGCGCTAGCGCTTTCCGGTGAAAGTCGCGGGCTGCGCCCGCT
>JALZFG010000333.1 GCA_030861645.1 Actinomycetota bacterium | reverse complement strand
GTCCTCGTCAACTTCAACAACGACTGGGAGGGCTTCGCCGTCGAGAACGGCCTCTCGCTCATGCGGCGGCTGCGGCGCTCTCCAGCCGGTTGAGCGCCCGCCGGAGCAGCCGCGACACGTGCATCTGCGAGTAGCCGATCCGCTCGCCGATCTCACGCTGGGTGAGGTCGTGCATGAAGCGAAGCTCGAGCACCTTCCGCTCCACGTCGGGCAGGTCCGCCCACGTGCTCGCGATCGCCTCGCGGTCCTCGACGAGCTCGTACCGGTTGTCGTCATCGCCCAGCAGGTCGACGAGCGACGCCGAGTCGTCGTCGTCGCGTGCCGCGGGGGCGTCGAGCGACGCCGCCTCATAGCTCGCGGCGGCCTCCTGCGCCTCGAGCACCTGCTCCGACGAGCAGCCGAGGTGGTCCGCCACCTCGCGCACCTTCGGCGAGCGGCCGAGCTCCTTCGACAGCGTCTCCGTGGCACGGCTCACCGCGAGCGTGCGCTCCTGGAGGTCGCGTGGCACGTGGAGCGACCAGCCCTTATCCCGGAAGTGGCGCTTGAGCTCGCCCAGGATCGTGGGCGCCGCGTAGCTCGTGAACTTCGTGCCGCGGCCGGGCTCGAAGCGGTCGATGGCCTTGATGAGCCCGAGGCTCGCGACCTGCACGAGGTCGTCGAGCGGCTCATCCGTATAGGTGTAGCGCAGTGCCAGGTCGCGGGCGAGCGGCAGAAACCGCTCGCAGAGCTCCTCGCGCGCGGCGAGGTCGCCCATCTCGTGGTACCGGACCAGCAGCTGCCTTTCGGTCTCGCGCGCGTCCGTGCAGTGAATCGGCACGGAGCGGAGCATCCGCCCTGGGCGCGGACCGGCGAGTGTCGCAGCGGTCATAACGAACCTTCCCGTCGTCGTTGACGTAAAGGTCCGGTTCGCGGCCGCTTGCGGCGACTGCGCCTCGTCCCCCTTCAAACTCTGGCGCCTACGTGGACCTCAGTGTTCCCGGGTAGGCGACCCTAAAGACATTGTCTCCTTCCCGATGGGTTACTAAACGCACCCCGGGTACGTCATTTGTATGGCACGAACAGTTGAAGAGATCATGACCCGCGATCCGAGGACCGTGAACGCGTCCGACACCCTCGTCGACGCGGCGCGCGCGATGAACGAGGCCGACATCGGCGACGTCGTGGTGGTCGACAACGGCGACGTGAAGGGCATCGTCACCGACCGCGACATCGTCGTCCGCGCAATCGCCGAGGGCCGCGACCCGCAGTCGACGAGCGTCGGCGACGTCTGCACGACCGGAATCGAGTCCATCGAGCCGGGCGCGAGCGTGGACGACGCGCTCCGCAAGATGCGCGAGGCCGACATCCGCAGGCTGCCCGTCGTCCAGGATGGCCGGCCGGTCGGCATCATCTCACTCGGCGACCTGGCGGTGGAGCGCGAGCCCGACTCGACGCTCGCCGACATCTCGGCCGCCTCGCCGGACAATTGAGCCCCGACGAGCGCGAGGAGCCGGGCGAGACGACCGGGGCGGGCGACCGCTCTAAGGACCCGGAGCCGCATCACGCGCTGAACAACCCGGTGGGGGAGCCGGACGAGACCGAATGGCCGGACCCGTACGACAAGCGCCCCGACCCGCGCGGCGAGGGCCACCCGCCCACCGGCAGCGAGAGCACCAGCGAGCCGCACCCCTCCCAGGATCCCGAGGCGGAGCCCTGGGAGGGCCCGAAGCGGGACAAGCTGGACGACTGAACCACGCCCATCCGGCTCACCCTTCGACGCCGGTGGCGCTGTGCGGCGCGCCTACCGGCTTCGACTCGGGTGACCCGCGCTGGCGTAGGTACACCGCGAGGATCGCCATCGAGCCGACGGCGAGGAACTCCGACTGCCAGTTCTGGAGCGTCCTGTTCCAGAAGTCGGCCTTGCCGAGATAGGTGAGCCAGCCGATCGTGTCCATCTGGTGGTCGAGCCGCTCGCTGTTGTACTGGGCGAGCCCCGCGATCGATTGCGCGAACCAGGTGCCGATCCAGATCGTCCCCATCACGATCAGGAGCGAGTTCTCGTAGAGCGTTCTTCGGATCCCGCCGACCTTCGCCCACCGCGGCGAGTCCTCCTGGGCGTATTCGCCGACCTTCTGCTCTTCGTCCGACTCGCGGCCGGACTTGTCGAGCTC
>JALZFG010000324.1 GCA_030861645.1 Actinomycetota bacterium | reverse complement strand
CCGCGACCGCTGGCGCCCGGGCGGTACCGCGTTGCGGTGCGTTTCCTCGCGCCGGTCAATCCGGGGGCGCCGACCGTCGCGACCAGCGCCCCGTTCGAGATCCGCGCGCCTTCGGCGGCGAAACGTGGTGTCCGACGGATCCGTTAGGGTGCCGCGCTTGGCGTAACCCGCAAGCGACGCTCCCAGCCCCCTCGACATCCGTTTTCGACTCTTCACGACGCTCTCGGGCGCCCTGGCCGCGCTCATGCTCGCGACCGGCGCGGCCGGCGCTCCGACGATGCTGGTCGGCGCGGCTGAAGACGCGCCCAAGCAGTACGACCTGCTCTCGGCGCTCGCGGCGGCCGATCTCGCTCGGCTCGCCGGCTTTCGCGCGATCCGCCTCACCGCGCAGTGGACGCGCGGGGCCACTCGGCCCGGCGCGCACGAGATGCGCTCCCTGCGCAACGCCGTCGACGCCGCGGGGCTTCGTGGGCTGAAGGTGCTCGTCGCGATCTCGAGCTCGGGGAGCCGCACGACGCCCCGAACGTCCGCGCAGCGCAGGACGTTCGCCGCGTACGCCGCGGCCGTTGCCGAGGAGCTGCCCGAAGTCGGCCACATCGTCGTCGGGAACGAGCCGAACCTCAACAGGTTCTGGATGCCGCAGTTCAGCCAAAGCGGTGAGAACGCGGCGGCGCCCGCGTACACGAAGCTGCTCGCCGCGACCTACGACGCGCTCAAGGACGTTCGCAGGGACATCGTCGTCATCGGCGGCGCGATCTCCTCGCACGGCGCCGACGACCCGAAGGCGCCGCGTCACACGCAATCGCCGACGAGATTCATCCCGGCGATGGGCGCGGCCTACCGCGCGCTCCGGCGTGAGCGGCCGATCATGGACGCATTCGCGCTGCACCCCTACCTTCTGTCCTCGCGCCGGCCGCCCACGGTCAAGCATCCGAATTCGACGACCGTGACCATCGCCGACTACCCGAAGCTCGTACGTTTGCTCGAACGCGCATTCGCGGGGACGGCCCAGCCGGGGTCGGAGCTTCCGATCTACTACGCGGAGTACGGGGTCCAGTCGCGGATCCCGCGCCGGAAGCACGGCCTCTACGTCCACCGGCGCGCCCGCGCCGCGCGCGACGCTGTCAGCGAGCGTACCCAGGGTCGCTACTACCGCCAGGCGCTCGCGCTCGCGGCCTGCCAGCCGACGGTCGCAGGCTTCTTCGTCTTCCATGTCCAGGACGAGCGCGACCTGAGACGGTGGCAGTCCGGCGTCTACTACGCCGACGACACGCCGAAATCGAGCCTCCGGCTCGTGCGGACGGCGATCTCGAAGCTGCACGCCGGGAAGCTGACGCGGTGCGGCGCGGGCGCGGGCCACCGCTAGCATCTCGGCGGTGAGCGGCCAGTACGTCGCGTACACGTTCTACAAGGTCGACCCCGCATGGCGGCGCCTCCCTGTCGAGGAGCGCTCGGCGGGCAAGGACGCGTTCGCGGAGGCCGTCGAGGAGTGGTCGGGGCGGCTGGATTCGCTCCGCGTCTACTCGCTCACGGGAACGCGCCCCGACTGCGACTTCTTCCTGTGGAAGATCACGGAACGGTACCCCGACCTCGCCGAGCTCGCCGTCGAGCTGAACGCGACGCCGCTCGCCGGATGGCTCGAGACCCCCTACTCGTACCTCGCGACGACGAAGGCCTCGCAGTACACGCAGGCGCGGCGCGCGCGCAGGATCGTCCCGCGCGGGTCGCCATACCTCGTCGTCTACCCATTCGTGAAGGTTCGCCCGTGGTACGCGCTTCCGGTCGACCAGCGGCAGCGGGCGATGGACGAGCACATGCGGATCGGTGCCGAGTTCCCGACCATCCACAACCACACGACCTACTCGTTCGGGATCGACGACCAGGAGTTCATGACAGCCTTCGAGTGCGACGAGCCGGCGGACTTCATGCACCTGATGCTCACGCTGCGCGAGAGCGAGGCAAGCCGCTACACGGAGCGCGACACACCGATCTTCGTGGGCACGGCCGTGACGATGCGCGACGCACTCGATGCCCTCGACGGCGCCGCGGCTCGCGTCCCGGCGCCGTAGCAGTCCGCGCAGCCGCGCGCGGCGACGAGGGAAGCACCGAGCCCGAGCACCGGGCTGAGGACGCAGACCAAGCATTCGATTCAGGCTTGCAAGTGACCATTGGCCTGGACCCCGTCGTGCTCGACACTTCAGGCCGCGATTTTTTGTAGTCGCTGAGCATCTTCCCACGTTCGCCGCACGTCGCTCGGCGTGCGATAGCCGAGGCCGGAGTGCGGTCGCTGTCTCTTATACACA
>JALZFG010000299.1 GCA_030861645.1 Actinomycetota bacterium | reverse complement strand
CTCCTCGTTGCACCACAGCGCTTGCAACCGTCGCCTGCACGACACTGCCATGGGAGCTCCTTTCGTGGCAGTCGCCCAAACGTACCAAAGGGACGTCGACGATCATGAGGCCGGCTACACCAGTGGCGAGGTCGGCCTTTCCCCGTCGTTCCCGACGCACGCGTTTAGAGGCAATCAACGCGCCGACGACAGGGGCCATGGCTTCGGACAGGGGCCATGGCTTCGACGTTGACGACGATTCTCTATTGCTTCAGCCGTAGACGCGACGCGCGTAGCCGGGATAGTGGATCACGAAGCCATCGCCGTCGAGCTCGAGCTCGGCTGAATAGCCGACCGACCCGTCGTCACTCACGCTCTCGAACAGATACCGAGCTCCGTCAGCCGCGCTCTCGAGGCAGGTGTAGCGCTGTTCGGCGCGCTCCAGCGTCAGCTCGGGTACGTCGATATAGGCGACGGCGATCGTCTCCGACTGGCCATTGGAGAGTTTGAGCCGCCGCACCGGAAGCGTGTTCGTGAAGGTGGTCGCCGAGAGATCGACGTCGATTGCGTCGTCGAGCGCCGGCAGTGGCTCGCCGTCGTTCTTCGTCCAGCCGCCGGCTCCGTCGGAGCGGAGCGCGAGCGCGCGCTCGCGATCGACGAGCTCGACGACCAGCGAGCGAACCCTCCAGTCGCGGTCGCACTCAAGGCGGTAGGAGACGGCGAACGACTCGTGGCCATCAGGGCGGCGGAAGATCGTGCTCTCGGCGCTCACCGAACCGTTGGCGCTCAACGCGAGCAGCTCGACGCCGGGTCCGTCCTCGAATTGCCACATCACACGTCTCGTCATCGTCACCTTCGACATCGCACGCGCCACCTTCATGACGTGTCGCTGCAGCATGCTCGCGTGCGGCAACCGGTAGAAATCCTGCGTCTACCGTGCCCGCCGCGTCGAGGGAAGTGGCGGCGAGCGCTGTTGTGCGATGAGCGGCACGGCACGCTGCCGCGCGGCAGCCGCGCGCGGCGTTGTCGCGGGGCGTGTCATCGGCGCCGCCTCGAGCGCGAGGGACGGCGGATCGGGCAAGAGCAGCCGGCGGCGTTTGTTCCACCGTCTCGAGCTCGTCCGCATCTGCGTGCACCGTGCAGCGTCATCTACCCTCAAATACCAACGGAAAGCGGCGGAGCCACGCTGTCGACCGTCGCCCGCCAGGTCGCGGCCCGCGTCGAGCAGGCGCGAGCGCCGGTGCGCTGCCAGTCGTGATTGGCCGAGACGCACCGATGACAGTTGGAATAGCAGCCGTCCTAAAGGCGTGTTCCGCCGTCGCGGCTCAAAAATCGGCGCCAAGGCGACCGGGAAGTCGCGTCGGAAACGCGTTTCGCCCCACGTCCGAGTCGCGCTGGTTCTTTTCAGGGCACTCCTTTCGGCGAAGTCAGCTCATGGGGATGGAGAACGGCCCGTTCGTGATCGCGACGGTTCGACCGGATGGCGCGACGACGCTGCCCGAGGCACTCCCCGGAAGCACCGCGGATCCCTCGATCGACGCCGTTCCGCGCTCGAACAATAGGTGCACCGTCACGCGGATATCGAGACCCGCGTCGGCAGCCCCGACGACGAAGCTCCCGACCTGAACGCCGAATGTGTGGACTGCGGACCCGGATGGACCAAACGCGTTCGCGAACACGGAGTTGATGCGCTCACCGGACTCGAGGTTCAGCGCCACGACCGCGACCTGATTCGCCGGCACGTTCTCGAGCGTGAAGGTCAGCGTGACATCGTCAGTATCGGTTAGGGCTGGGGACGGGGTCGATCCCGGAGGCGGCGTTCTCTTGGGCTTCACGCGATCGCGAGCGGTCCCGATCTTCTGCTTCCCGGGTCCCGAGCTGTTGCTCGCGAGGCTCACCGCCGTGATCCCGCTAAACACTGTCACCACAGCCGCGAGCGCGATTGCGGTCGCGAACGACGGGCGAAGAATGCGTGGCATCCTCCCCTCCTTCCGGTTGCGCCGCGGGCCCCGCCCCACGGCTTTGACTCCATGATTTAGCAGCGGATGGCCATGCGTCAACGACCGCTCAGCGAGCGCGCGGACGAGAAAAGTGGCGGCGAGGGCGGACGAAGCAGCGAGAGCCTGCGGCGTGAGGACACGCGTACTTGACCCGTGCGGATGGCTGCCGACCCTTCAGCCGATTGCTGGCTCCGATCCACACCTACAAGAGGGGCTGCGTCCCCGCGAAAACCTCCGGAGGGCGCGGCATCCATCAGACGGCGGCGGCGATCCTTCGAAGCAGCCCCGTCGCATCGTAGGCCGCCTTCCCTCCGACAACCGTGGCGACGACCTCGAGGTCCTTGATCTCGTCGTCCGGAACCGCCATCAGGTCTCCGGAGAGCACCACGAGGTCGGCGAGCTTGCCCGGCTGGAGCGACCCCTTCCGATCGTCTTCGAAGACCGACCACGCGGCGTTCCGCGTGTACATCCGGAGCGCCTCCTCGCGCGGAATCACCTGGCCAGGCGCGACGACGTCGCCGGTGATGGTCCGGCGCGTGACGATCGCCCAGATCCCGAGCAGCGGCGAGAGCGGCGCCGAGTCGAAGTCCGACCCGCCGCGGAGGACGACGCCGTTCTCCCACCACGTGCGGTTCGGGAACCAGACCTCGGCCTCCCGCCCGTAGAAGCGGATGACGTCCTTGGCGTGCCAGTACGGGAGCGGCTGCTGCGTCCCGACGACGATGCCCATGTCCAGGCACTGACGCAGGTTCTGCTCGCTCGGGTGCATCCCCCCGTGCTCGAGCGACCAGCGGAGGCCGGAAATCGGCGCCTCCCGATCAATCTCCTCGAAGGCCTCGAGCGCGGCGTCGAGAGCGCCGTCGCCCGCGCAGTGGACGTTCATCTGCAGCCCGTGCGCGGCGGCCGCGCGACAGATGGCGAGGACTGTATCGGGGCTGTAGAGCCGGATTCCGCACCAGCCGTGTCCGAACTCGTCCTCCGCGTACGGGGCCCGCGACCAGTGGTCCTCGATGAAGCCGTCGAGGACGAGCTCGCCGATCGCGCCCATGCGCAGCCAGTCGTCGCCGAACCCAGAGACGTTGCGCAGCGTCCCCACGTGGTCGGAGATCGCCTCGACCGGCATCGGCGCCATCTCGAAGCCGATGTGGTTCATCCGCCATCGAAGCCTCAGACGCCGCTCGCGCCAGAGCCGCTGCATGAGCGGGAAGTCGCGGAAGGGAGGCCCGACGTCGCCCTGGTCGATGACGCTCGTGATGCCGTTCTCGAGGAGGAGGTCCTGCACGTGCTCGATCCCGGCCAGCACGACCTCCTCGCTCTCGAGTGGCTCCTGTTCGATGACCGCGAACATCGCGGACTCGAGCAGATGACCGTTCGGCTCGCCGTGCTCGTCCTTGAAGACCCACCCGGTCCCGTGCCCGAAGCTCTGCGGCGTCTCGCGGTCGATTCCGGCGGCCGCGAGCGCACGGCTGTTCGCCGCGGCGCGGTGGAACGCGACGTTCACCCAGAACGGGTTGTCAGGGGCGACCTCGTCCAGCTCGTGCCGATAGGGCAGGCGACCCTCCTCGAGCGCGTCGATCGACCAGTGGTTCGAGCCCCGAAACCACTCCCCCGGCTCGAGCTCGGCGGCACGCTCCTTGATCCGCTCGAGCGCCTCCGCCAGCGAGCGGGAGCCCGTCAGCTGCACCGCGACCTCGAGGTTCTTCGCAGCGTTCACCGGATGGAGGTGGGAGTCGGTGAAGCCCGGCACGACAGTTCGCCCCTCGAGGTCGACGACGCGCGTGTCTTCGCCGGCGAGCCGCATCGCGCCGTCCGTCGAGCCCACGAAGACGATCTCGGCACCGCGCACCGCGACGGCCTCCGCCGTCGAGAAGTCGTCGTCGACGCTGTAGATGAGTCCGTTGACGAAGAGCGTGTCGGCGGTGAGCGTCATCGCCCTTCCGATCACTGAGCGGGAGACCGGCCCGAATATATCCCGCTGCGCCGAGCTGCCCCCGACGCGAAAGACCGCGGCCGACTTCTGTGTCGATGGCCGTGCGCGCAGGTGTCAGCGGACGGCGACGTGCGGGCGGCGAAGGTGCGCGCCGCCCGGCCGCCTCGGCGACGTCAGGGCCTGCCGACCTGCTCCGCGGCGCGGCCCGGGGCGCGCTCTCCGTCGCGCGTGCCGCGCATCCCGCCGTCGTGCGGTGCCTCGATCGTGATGTCTGGCAGCAGCCGATCGAGCCAGCGCGGGATGTACCAGGACCTCTCCCTGAGGAGGGTGAGGAACGCGGGCACGAGCGTCATCCGCACGATCAGCGCGTCCGTGAGGATCGCGATCGCGAGCAGCAGCCCGAATTCCTTCGGGATCCGGTCGGCACTGAGGATGAACGCGGCAAAGACCGTGCCCATGATCAAGGCCGCGGCAACGACCACGCGGCCGATCGCCGCAAGCCCGTGCTCCACCGCCGCTCGCGTCTTCAGTCCGTGGACGTGCTCCTCGCGGATGCGACTCATCAGGAAGACCTCGTAGTCCGTCGAGAGCCCGAACAGGATTGCGAAGGCGATCGGGGGGACGAAGGTCTCGATCGGGCCCGTCCTGTCGAGTCCGGTCAACCCCAGCAGGTGGCCCTCCTGCACAACCAGCGTGAGCACGCCGAAGCCGACGAACGCGGAGAGGATCGTCGTGATCGCGGCCTTCGTCGAGATCACGATCGACCTGAACGCCATCGCGAGCACGATGAACGTCACGCCGATGACGAAGAGCAGGAAGAGCGGCAGCCGCTCGATGATCCGATCGGCAATGTCCTTGAACGCCGCCGTCTGCCCCGACACGTATGCGACCGCATCGCCCCCTCGCGTCGCGGCGGGGACGACGTCATCGCGCAGCCGGTCGACAAGCTCGTCGGTCTCCTCGTCCTGAGGCGCGGACTTCGGTGTGACGAAGACGATTCCGACCGTCCCTTTGTCGTTCAGCTGCGGCTTGTCCACCGACGCCACACCGGGAAAGCCGCGCACGCGGTCGTAGATCTTCTGTGGCGCCTGCCGGTCGCCGTTCACGTCGACCACGATCGGGATCGGGCCGTTGAAGCCGGGCCCGAAGCCTTCGGCGAGCAGGTCGTAGGCCCTGCGGCTGGTCTGCTCCTTGGGCTGCGTGCCCTGATCCGCCGCACCGAGACGCACGAGCAGCGAGGTCGACGCGAGGCCCAGGATGAGTACGAGGACGACCGGAAATACGAAGCGGGCGTTCGCGGCCACGAACCGGCCCCAGCGGGCGACGAGCGTCTTCGCGCGGGCCTCCTCGGAGTCGTCCACCCGCCGCAGGAACGGCACCCTCAGGCGGTCGATCTTGTGACCGAGCAGCCTCAGGACGGCCGGAAGCAGCGAGTTCGCGATCAGGACTGTCGTCAGCACGCCGAGGGCGCTGCCGATGCCGAGCTTGGTGACGAAGTCCAAGCCAAAGAAGGCGAGACCGGTGACCGAAATCGCGACCGTGAGGCCGGCGAAGAGCACGGCGCGCCCGGCGGACGCGCCGGCCTCGGCGGCCGCGTCCCGCGGTGAGAGGCCGTCGTGCAGGAGCTGTCGGAAGCGCGTGACGATGAACAACGAGTAGTCAATGCCGACACCGAGGCCGATCATCGAGACCAGGATCGGCGTGATCGTGTTGATATCGGTCAGACCAGCCAGGATGAAGAGCAGCAGGAACGCCGTCGCCACCGCCGTGATCGCGAGCACGATCGGGATCAGCATCGCCACGAAGGTGCGGAACACAACGAGGAGCACGATGGTCGCCGCCAGCAGACCGAGCGCCTCCGACGTCCCCTGCTCGACCGGCGGAAACTCGGCCTCGCCGTTGTACTCCACCGTCACCCCAGCCGGCTTGACCATCTCGCGGACGGCATCCTCGACGGCGACGACCGCGTCGCGGTCCTTGTCGTAGATGACCCGATCGAACTGCGCCTCCGTGTAGGCGATGCGGCCGTCGTCGGAGACGGTGTCCTTGCTGAAAGGATCCCCGACGCTCTCCAGGCCTGCCTTGTTCTCCGTGGGCTTGAACTCCGGCGACTTGAGGCGCGCCACAGCCTTCTCGATCGCAGCCCGGCGCTCGGGCGTGTCGAGCCGCTGGCCCGCGGGCGCCGCGAAGACGACGTTCAAGACGCCGCCCTGCTCGGACGCGAACTCGGACTCGATCAGATCGGTCGCCTTCTGCGTATCCGATCCCGGGATCTCGAACTCGTCCCGGAGACCGCCCCCGATCGCCGCGACCAAAACAACGAGCACGACGACGATGCCGAGCCAGCCGAGAATGACGCGCCACGGATGGATCGCGCACGCCCGCGCCCAGCGCGCGAGCGTGCCGGTCGAGAGCCGTTCGTCGGCCGTGCGCCGTTCCGCCATGCGCTGCTCAACGTCGCGCGCGATCCCGGAATTCCCGTCGGTTGTTCTTCCCGTGTCCTCGGGCATGAGCCGGCTGCTCCGTTCTGTCGGTTTCGGCTAGTAGGGACCGGCGGAGGTCGCAGAAGTCATCGGTCGCCGACGCGACGCGGCGCTCTGGCTGCAAGGCTGGCGCTCCGTATCGGGTGTCGCAGAAACGCCAAGGAGCGCGCGAGCGCGCCGCTCCGCGCCGTCGCTGCGGTCGCCGACGCTCTTACGTCGCCGATCCCGAGTCGCGGAGCAGATGTCGAACCC